>NZ_JBITFB010000021.1:0-183472 GCF_044455625.1 Kitasatospora sp. NPDC051164
ACGTCAGGACGCGCCGCCACGAACTCCCGCAGCCGAGCGGCCTGCCCGCGCAGCGCCTCCTCCGTCCTGCCCGAGATCACCAGCGGCAACGGCGCACCCGTGCTCGCAATGGCCGGAACCGGCTCCTCGGCGGGTGCCTGCTCGATGATCGTGTGGGCGTTGGTGCCGCTGATGCCGAAGGACGAGACCGCGGCCCGGCGCGGGCGTCCGTTCTCCGGCCAGGGACGGGCTTCGGCGAGCAGTTCGACGGCGCCGGCCGACCAGTCGACGTGCGAGGACGGCTCGCCGACGTGCAGGGTCTTCGGCAGCACTCCGTGCTGCATCGCCAACACCATCTTGATCACACCGGCCGCACCCGCCGCCGCCTGGGTGTGACCCAGGTTCGACTTCACCGAGCCCAGCCAGAGCGGCTCCTCCTCGCTGCGCCCCTGCCCATAGGTGGCGAGCAGGGCCTGCGCCTCGATCGGGTCGCCCAGACGCGTCCCGGTTCCGTGCGCCTCCACCGCGTCGACCTCGCCGGCCGTCAACCCGGCACTGGCCAGCGCCTGCTGGATCACCCGCTGCTGGGACGGCCCGTTCGGCGCCGTCAGGCCGTTGGACGCGCCGTCCTGGTTGACGGCACTGCCGCGGACGACCGCCAGGACCGGATGACCGTTCCGCCGGGCGTCCGACAGCCGCTCGACGAGCAGCATGCCGACGCCCTCGCCCCAGCCGGTCCCGTCCGCGTCATCAGAGAAGGCCTTGCAGCGGCCGTCGGCGGCCAGGCCGCGCTGGCGGCTGAAGTCGACGAAGGTCGCGGGTGTCGCCATGACGGTGACCCCGCCGGCCAAGGCGAGCGTGCACTCGCCGGTGCGCAGCGCCTGGATCGCCCAGTGCAGCGCCACCAGCGAGGACGAGCAGGCCGTGTCGACGGTGACGGCCGGCCCCTCCAGCCCGAAGGTGTAGGAGAGACGACCGGACGCGATGCTGCCCACGCCGCCACTGCCCATCGAGCCCTCGGCGCCGCTGGCCGCGGCCTGCTGCAGGCGGGTCGCGTAGTCGTGGTACATCACGCCGACGAAGACACCGGTCTGGCTGCCACGCAGGGCCGCGGGGTCGATGCCCGCCCGCTCGAACGCCTCCCAGGAGGTCTCCAGCAGCAGCCGCTGCTGCGGGTCGGTGGAGAGCGCCTCCCGCGGGCTGATGCCGAAGAAGGCGGGGTCGAACGCCGCCGCGTCGTGCAGGAACCCGCCCTCACGCGTGTACGAGGTGCCTTGGTGGTCCGGGTCCGGGTGGTACAGCTGTTCCAGGTCCCAGCCTCGGTCGGCGGGGAAGCCCGAAATCGCGTCACGGCCGTCCGCGACCAGGCGCCACAGGTCCTCGGGGGTCTCGACCCCGCCGGGGAAGCGGCAGCTCATCGCGACGATCGCGATCGGGTCATCCTCAGCGCCAGTGGCCACGGGGACGGGCGTCCCGGTGTCCGCCTCCGGCACGCCCAGGAGCTCGGTCCGGAGCTGCCGGGCCAGCACCGCAGGGCTCGGGTGGTCGAAGACGAGGGTCGCGGGCAGCCGCAGGCCCGTGACGGCGTTCAGGCGGTTACGGAGCTCCAGCGCGCTGAGCGAGTCGAACCCGAGTTCGCGAAAGGCCCGGGTCGGATCGACCGCCTCCGCTCCGCCGTACCCGAGCACGGCGGCGGCCTCGGACCTGACGGTGTGCAGGAGATCGCGGTCCTGGTCCGCCTCGGCCAGCCCTGCCAGCCGGGCTGCGAGCGCCGAGTCGCCGCCCGCAGCGGTGGCCGCAGAGGCCGACCTGCGGGCAGCCGGCCGTACCAGGCCCTGCAGCAGGGGCGGCACCGCAGCCGGATCCGCCGCACGGGCCCGCAGGCCCGCCAGGTCGAGGCGGATCGGCACCAGCGCCGCATCCTCGGCC
This sequence comes from Kitasatospora sp. NPDC051164, assembly GCF_044455625.1. Taxonomy (NCBI): domain Bacteria; kingdom Bacillati; phylum Actinomycetota; class Actinomycetes; order Kitasatosporales; family Streptomycetaceae; genus Kitasatospora; species Kitasatospora sp. NPDC051164. The sequence continues at coordinate 1,909 of NZ_JBITFB010000021.1, forward strand.
CGCAGGGCGGCGTCGAACACGCCCAGGCCCTCGGCCGTGGACAGCGCCTGCACGCCGCCGCGGGCCATCCGCTGCACGTCCGCGTCGTCCAGCCCGGCCGCCATGCCTCCGCCGTCCTCCGCCCAGAGGCCCCAGGCGAGAGCGGTCGCCGGGAGCCCGGCAGCACGGCGGTGCTCGGCAAGGGCATCCAGGAAGGCGTTCGCGGCGGCGTAGTTCGCCTGCCCGGCCGCACCGAAGACACCAGCCGCGGAGGAGAACAGCACGAACGCGGCAAGCGGACGGTCCTTCGTCAGCTCGTGCAGGTTCCACGCCGCATCCACCTTCGGACGCAACACGGCATCCAACCGCTCAGGCGTCAGAGACGGCACGATCCCGTCATCCAACACACCCGCCGTGTGGACGACCGCAGTCAACTCCACACCCGCCAGCACCACGGCCAGCGCAGCACGATCCGCCACATCACACGCCGCGAACGACACCTCCGCACCCAGACCGGCCAGCTCCGCCGCCAACTCCACCGCACCCGGAGCCTCTTCGCCACGACGCGACACCAACAACAGACGACGAGCCCCGTACTCCGTCACCAGATGACGGCTGAACAACGCCCCCAAGGTCCCCGTCGCACCCGTCACCAACACCGTGCCCTCGGGATCCAACACCAGCCCCGAAGCACCACCCGCCACAGCACGCGCCAGACGCGGCACAAACGCCACCCCGCCACGCAACGCCACCTGCGGCTCACCGCACGCCAACACCCGCTGCAGCAGCCCCACTTCGGCATCGCCGTCCACGTCCACCAGAACGATCCGGCCCGGATTCTCCGACTGCGCCGAACGCAACAGACCCAGCACCGCGGCGGACGACAGGTCAGTGGCATCCGTTGCACCCCGCGTCACCACCACCAGACGCGAATCCGCGAACACATCCGCCGCCAACCACTCCTGCACCAACGCCAACACCTCCCGCAGCGCCGTGTGCGTGGCGGCGACCGGGTCGTCGCCACGGATGGCGCGAACGGGATACACCAGTGTGTCCGGGACCGCGCCGCTCCCGGCCACCGAGGCCAGGTCCGCGAAGAGCACCGCGCCCGGAAGGCCCAGGCCGTCGTCGCCGAGCACTCCGATCGCCCCCGCCTGAACGTCGGCCGGCAGCGCCGCCGGTACCCAGTCCCGGCGGAACAGCGACTCATGGCCGCCCGGGGCCGCGAGCTTCTCCGCGGCGAAGGGACGGAGGACCAGCGACTCGACCAGGGCGACCGGCCGGCCGGTGGCATCGGCGATCCTCAGCGACACCGCGTCGGGGCCGACCACGGCCACGCGAACGCGAAGCTCGGCCGCGCCGGACGCGTACAGCGACACGTCCGACCACGCGAACGGGAGACGGCCCTGTCCGGTGTCGGGCAGCAGTCCACCAAGTCCGATGGCATGCAGGGCGGCGTCCAGGAGAGCGGGGTGCACGCCGAAGGACCCGGCGTCCGCCTGCGCCTCCGCCGGCAGGGCGATCTCGGCAAAGACCTCGCCGTCCCGCCGCCAGGCCGACCGCAGGCCTTGGAACACCGGGCCGTACTCGAGACCGACGGCCGCCAGCCCCTCGTACAGGCCGTCGACCGGGACGTGCTCCGCGCCGGCCGGCGGCCACTGCGCGAGGTCGAAGGAGGCCGGGGGCGCAGCGGGCGCCAGGAGGCCGGTGGCGTGGCGGGTCCACGGCAGGTCGGGCCAGGTGTCGTCGACACCGTCGTCCTGCGGCCGCGCGTGCAGGCTCAGTGGCCTGCGGCCCTGCTCATCGGGGGCCCCCACCGTCAGACACAGCTGGACGGCACCTGTCACCGGGAGCACCAGGGGCGCTTCCGCGGTGAGCTCCTCCAGTCGGCTGCATACCACCTGGTCGCCGGCCGCGATGGCGAGGTCGACCAGAGCCGTGCCCGGGAGCACCACCCGGCCCGCGACGGCGTGGTCGGCGAGCCAGGGGTGCGTCCGTACGGACAGCCGGCCGATGAAGAGTCGCCCGTCCAGTTCGGGCACCGACACGGCCGCGCCGAACAACGGGTGTGCGACCGTACCGAGGCCGGCCGCGGTGACGTCCCCGGCGTGATCGGCTCCGCTGTCCAGCCAGTAGCGCTCACGCTGGAAGGCGTAGGTCGGCAGGTCGACCCGGCGGGCACCAGTGCCGGCGAAGACGGCCTGCCAGTCCAGCCTGACTCCGCACGTGTGCAGCTGGGCGACAGCGGTGGTGAAACTCTCCGGCTCGGGGCGGTCGCGGCGCAGGGTGGGGGTGAGGGCGGCGCCGCTCTCCTCGGCGAGGCAGTGCTGCGCCATGGCGCTGAGCGTGCCGTCCGGGCCCAGCTCCAGGAACGTCCGGACGCCTTCGCCCTCCAGCACGTGCACCGCGTCAGCGAAGCGGACGGCCTCGCGAACATGCCGCACCCAGTACTCGGGGTCGGTCAACTCGGCCGACACGAGCGAGCCGCTCAGCGTCGACACGATCGGAATCCGCGGCTCCGCAAACGCCAACTCAGCGGCCACGGCGCGGAACTCCGCCAGCATGCCGTCCATCAGCGGCGAATGGAACGCATGACTGACGGTGAGCCGCCTCGTCCGGCAGCCGTCGGCCGCCAGCTTCTCCGCGACGTCCAGAACGGCCTGTTCGGTGCCAGAGATCACCACGGACGCCGGCCCGTTGACGGCAGCGATGCCCACCTCGGCCGTCAGCAGCGGCAGCACGTCGGCCTCCGCCGCCTGGACGGCCACCATCGCGCCGCCGCGCGGCAACGCCTGCATCAGCCGACCGCGCGCCGCCACCAGCCGGCACGCGTCCGCCAGCGAGAACACACCCGCCACATGCGCCGCGGCCAACTCACCGATCGAGTGACCCGCCAGGAAGTCAGGCCGCACACCCCACGACTCCACCAGCCGGAACAGCGCCACCTCCAGCGCGAACAGCGCCGGCTGGGTGAACCCCGTCTCGTTGATCAGCTCCACATCCGCGACCGCCTCACGCAGCGGACGGTCCAACAGCGGATCCAACTCCGCGCACACCGCATCGAACGCCGCCGCGAACACCGGGTAGGAGGCATACAACTCGAAGCCCATCCCGACCCGCTGACTGCCCTGCCCCGCGAACAGGAACGCCGCACGACCACCCGTCCCCGCAACCCCACGAACCCCTGCCGAGCCGCCCGCGGCCAGCGCCTCCAGACCGGCCAGCAACTGCGCCCGGTCATCACCGACCAGCGCCGCCCGCTGCTTGAGCGCCGCGCGTCCGACGGCGAGGGAGAGGCCGACGTCGGCCAAATCGAGCGTCGGGTCGGCGGCCAGGTGGGCCCGCAGGCGCTCGGCCTGGGCGCGGAGGGCCGCGTCGTCGTGGCCGGAGAGCACGAGCGGCACCGGGCGGGGCCGGCCGTCCGGGCGCGCCGCCGCTGCGGTGGCAACGGGGGCCTGTTCGAGGATGGCGTGGGCGTTGGTGCCGCTGACGCCGAAGGACGAGACGGCGGCCCGCCGGGGTCGGCCGGTCTCCGGCCAGGGGCGCTCCTCGGTGAGGAGGCGGACCGTGCCGGCCGACCAGTCGACGTGCGGGGTGGGTTCGTCCACGTGCAGGGTGCGCGAGAGCACGCCGTGGCGCATCGCCATGACCATCTTGATGATGCCGCCGACGCCGGCCGCGGCCTGGGTGTGGCCGAGGTTGGACTTGAGCGAGCCCAGCCAGAGCGGGCGGTCCGCGGGCCGGTCCTGGCCGTAGGTGGCGATCAGGGCCTGCGCCTCGATGGGGTCGCCGAGGCGGGTGCCGGTGCCGTGCGCCTCCACGGCATCGATCTGATGGGCGGTCAGCCGGGCGGCGGAGAGGGCCTGCCGGATGACCCGCTGCTGAGCGGGACCGTTGGGGGCGGTGAGTCCGCTGCTGGCGCCGTCCTGGTTGACGGCGGTGCCGCGCACGACGGCCAGCACGGGGTGGCCGTTGGCGACGGCGTCCGAGAGCCGTTCGACGAGCAGCATGCCGACGCCCTCGCCCCAGCCGGTGCCGTCGGCGGCGGCCGCGAAGGACTTGCAGCGACCGTCGGCGGCCAGGCCCCGCTGGCGGCTGAAGTCGATGAAGGCGTTGGGGGTGGACATCACGGCGACGCCGCCGGCGAGCGCCAGCGAGCACTCCCCTGCGCGCAGCGCCTGCACCGCCCAGTGCAGGGCGACCAGCGAGGACGAGCACGCGGTGTCGACGGTGACCGCCGGGCCCTCCAGGCCGAGCACGTACGCGACGCGGCCGGAGGCGACGCTGCCGGAGTTCCCGTTGCCGAGGTAGCCGGCGACCTCCTCGGGCACGGTGACCAGGCGGGAGGCGTAGTCGTGGTACATCACGCCGGCGAAGACGCCGGTGGCGCTGCCGCGGACGGACTCCGGGTCGATGCCGGCCCGCTCGAACGCCTCCCAGGAGGTCTCGAGCAGCAGGCGCTGCTGCGGGTCCATGGCGAGCGCCTCGCGCGGCGAGATGCCGAAGAACGCCGGGTCGAAATCGGCGGCGTCATGCAGGAAGCCGCCCTCGCGGGTGTACGAGGTGCCGGGGCTGTCGGGGTCCTCGTCGTACAGGGCGGAGACGTCCCAGCCGCGGTCGTCGGGGAACTCCGAGACGCCGTCGGCGCCGTCGGAGACCAGCCGCCACAGCTCCTCGGGCGAGGTCACTCCGCCCGGGTAGCGGCAGGCCATGCCGACGATGGCGATCGGCTCCGGCTCCTGGTCCTCCAGCTCGCGGAGCCGCCGGCGCGTCTCGCGCAGGTCGGCGGTCGCCCGCTTGAGGTAGTCGAGGAGCTTCTCTTCGTTCTCCACGTGCTGTCACACCCTTGAACCCGGTCGTGGGGGCCGTGCCGGCCGCTTCCGGAACGTCCGAGCACGTCCGGAGGGCCCTGGGCACGGCCGCCGATGATTCGCGATGAAAACGTGCGCCCGAAACTCCGCACCGACCCGGGAGGGAATCTGCCCCGGCGTTTTCCGGTTCCGGTTTCCGCGCACCGGTCCGCCGGATTTCGAGTCGCCCGGCCGGTGGAATTCTCCGGCAGGGCCACGGTCATTTCCTGTTCGCCGCCACGCTAGCAGCGGCGTTCCGCAGGAGGCATCCCCTAACCTCCCCCTAGCCGGGCGCGGGGATATCCGCGGCAATTCCGCCGGACCGGCCGCGAATCAGCCCATCGGGAATTTCACCTGACCGGAGACGATCGGGTTGAGGTAGTTCGGTCCGGCGATCTTCAGGCGGTTCATGGCGAGGCCGGTGAGGCCCTCGAAGATGGCCCGGCGGGCGTTCATGGTGGTGGAGTAGCCGGGGTCCAGGTGCGGGGCGACCTCGACCACGTCCATGCCGATGACCTTGGTCTCGTGGCAGATCCGGCGGAAGGCCGGGAAGATCTCGCGGTTCGTCAGGCCGCCGGGCTCGGGGGTGCCGGTACCGGGCGCGTAGACGGGGTCGAGGACGTCGATGTCGAGGGAGAGGTAGACGAACTCCGCGTTCTCCTGGACCTCGGCGATGGCCTTGTCGAGCACGGCGTGGAAGCCGATCCGCTCGATCTCGGCCATGAAGTGGGTCTTCATGCCCTGCCGCCGCATCCAGTTGAAGAGCTGGTTGTCGGGGCCGGTGACGGTGCGCACGCCGACCTGGACGACGTTGCCGGCCGGCACCCCCTCGTCCTCGATGATGCGGCGGATCGGGGTGCTGTGGGTGGCGCGGTGGCCGAGCTGGCTGTCGTGGCAGTCCGGGTGGGCGTCGAAGTGGATGACGCCGATCTTCTCCGGGCCGTACACGTCCGCGAGGGCTCCGACGCTCGGCCAGAGCAGCGAGTGGTCGCCCCCCAGCAGGACCGGGACGGCGCCGACCTCGGCGATCTCGCGCACCAGGGAGCGGATCGGGCCGAGGGAGTTCGGGGTGCTGAACGCGTCCACGGCCGCGTCGCCGTAGTCCACGACCTTGAGCACGTCGAACGGGTTGATCCGGGTGCTCGCGTTGATCATCGCTTCGGGCGTGTTGAAGATGTAGCGCTCGTCGGCGCGGATCATGCGCGGCCCGTACGCGGCGCCGCGGTGGCCGACCGAGGAGTCCAGCGGAATGCCCAGCACGGCGACGTCGACGTTGCCGGCCCGCAGGTCCTCCTGGTTCAGGCAGTACGGGACGCCCATGAAGGTGGCGAGCCCCGAGTAGGCGGGGTGAGCGTAGTAACGGCGCAGGTCGATCGGCCCGGGCTCGCGGGCGGGAGCCGCGGACCGGTCGACCTCCAGGCGGAACTCCGGGATCTCGGACTTGTCGTTCACGCGTCTCCTCGATGGCATGGCAGGGCGGGCGTCGCGACGGTGCGGGGCGCGGAGTGTCGCGCCGCTCGACGGGGCGCAGGCCTGCACGCGGGTCGCTGCGGACCGAGCCTAGGTCGGCCGAAATTCCGTCAGTACCCGTGCGCGCCACTACCCGACCCCTAGGTCGCCGGGGCCGACCCCTACCTTCGGTGCGCCGGCCGGAGGTGGCGGCGGGGCGGTGTCCGCCGGGAGCCCGCGCGGGCTCCCGGCGGACACGGCGTCAGTTCAGGCCGAGCTCCTCGTCGAGCAGGCTGAACAGCTCGTCGGCGGTGGCCCCGTCGAGTGCGGTGTCCTCGGCGCGGGTCGGCTCACCGGTGGCCGCGGTCCGGGTCTCGGTCCACATCGCCAACAGGGTGCGCAGCCGGGTGGCAACGCTGCGGTGCTCCTCGTCGCCCGGGGTGAGCGCAGCGAGGATCGACTCCAGGCGGTCGAGTTCCGCACCGATCGGCAGCGCCGGGCCCACCGCGGCCTCCTGCTCGCGGGTCTCCTCGCGAAGGTAGGCGGCGAGGGCGGCCGGCGTGGGGTGATCGAAGATCAGCGTGACCGGCAGGCGCAGGCCCGCGGCCGCCCCGAGCCGGTTGCGCAGGTCCACGGCGGTCAGCGAGTCGAAGCCCAGCTCCACGAACCCGCGGGCCGGTTCGATGGCGCTCGCACTGCCGTAGCCGAGCACCCCGGCGACCTGGGCGCGTACCGCGTCCAGCAGGATGCGGTCGCGGTCGCCGTCCGGCAGTCCGCGGACCTGGTCGGCCAGGGTGCTGGGCACCGGCTGTCCGGCCCGGCCGTCGGCGGCCGTCCGTGGAGCGCCGGCCGGGCGGCGGGCCGGCGGTCGGACCAGGCCGCGCAGCAGGTGCGGCACCGCCCCGGGGTCGCCCTGGGCGCGGACGGCGGCGGGGTCGAACCGCATCGGGACGAGGTGGGCGTCCGGCAGCGCGAGCGCCCGGTCGAGCAGGTCCAGCGCCTCGGCTGTGGGCAGCGGGGCGAAGCCGGCCCGGGTCATCCGGGCCACGTCTGCCTCGTCCAGGCTGCCGGACATGCCGCCGGACGGGCCGGCGGAGTCCCCGTCCGGGGCCCACAGGCCCCAGGCGAGCGAGACGGCCGGCAGCCCCCGGTTCCTGCGGTGCCGGGCGAGGGCGTCCAGGAACGCATTTCCTGCGGCGTAGTTGGCCTGCCCGGGGCCGCCCAGCACACCGGCGGAGGAGGAGAAGAGGACGAAGGCCGCGAGATCGAGCCCGGCGGTCAGCTCGTGCAGGTGCCACGCCGCGTCGATCTTGGGGCGCAGCACCGACTCCAGCCGCTCCGGCGTCAGGGCGGTCACCACGCCGTCGTCCAGGACGCCGGCGGTGTGCACGACACCGGTCAGCGGGTGGGCGGCGGGGACTGCCGCGAGCAGGTCGGCGAGCGCCGCCCGGTCGCCGGTGTCGCAGGCCGTGACGGTCACCTCGGCACCGAGCGCGGCCAGGTCGGCGACCAGGTCCGCCGCCCCGGGGGCGTCGGCGCCGCGCCGGCTGGTGAGCAGCAGGTGCCTGACCCCGTGCCGGGTGACCAGGTGGCGGGCGACCAGCGCACCCAGCGCTCCCGTGCCACCGGTGACCAGAACGGTGCCGTCCGGGGCGAAGGCCGCTGTGCCGCGGTGGTCCTGTCCGTGGTCGGCCGCGACCGACTCCGTGGTGACCGGCTCCGTGGTGACCGGCTCAGCGCTGACCGGCTCGGCGGCGACGGGGACGCGGGCCAGTCGGGGCACCTGCACCATGCCGCGCCGGACGGCGAGCTGCGGCTCGCCGGAGGCCAGGGCGGCCGGGAGAGCGCGGACCGAGTCGGCGTCCTCGTCCAGGTCGACCAGGACGATCCGGCCGGGGTTCTCGCTCTGGGCGGAGCGCAGCAGTCCCCATGCCGGTGCGTGTGCCGGGTCGGCGAGGCCCTCCTCGTCGCCGACGGCGACCGCACCCCGGGTGAGGAGCACCAACCGCGCGTCGGCCGGGCCCTGGTCGGTCGCCCACTGCTGGGCGAGGCGGAGCGCGCGGAGGGCGGCCGCGCGGGCCGCCTCCGGGGTGTCGGAGGCGGGGGCGTCCGTGGCCTGCGTGTCAGTGGTCCGTGTGCCGTCGGGGCGGGCCGGGAAGGCGGGGACGAGCACGGTCGCCGGTGCGGGCGCTCCGGCGGCCACGGCCGCGGTCAGGACGGCGAGTCCGGGGTATCCGGGCAGGTCCTGCCCGTCCGGCCCGACCAGGCCGTCTGCGGTGCCGAGCACCGCCCACGGCTGCCCGTCCGGCGCCGTGTCGGCGACGGCTGCGGGTGCGCCGGGCAGCGCGGTCCACTCGATGCGGAAGAGCGAGTCGTGGAAGGCGTCCCGGGCGGCGTGCAGTTGCTCGGCGGAGGCCGCGCGCAGCACCAGGGTGTCGACGGTGGCGACCGGGTGGCCGTGCTCGTCGGCCAGGTCCAGGGCGACCGCGTCCTGGCCGGCCGGGGCGAGCCGCACCCGCAGCGCGGCCGCGCCCGGGGCGTGCAGCCGTACGCCCGTCCAGGAGAACGGCAGCCGGGGGCGGCTCGGGTCCAGGTCGGCGGCCGGCACCAGGCCGCCGAGGCCGATGCCGTGCAGGGCGGCGTCCATCAGCGCGGGGTGCAGCCCGAATGCGGCGGTCTCCAGTGCGCGGCCGGTCGGTTCGGGGGCGATCTCGGCGAAGAGTTCGCCGTCCAGCCGCCAGGCGCGGCGCAGGCCGCGGAAGGCCGGCCCGTAGTCCAGACCGGCCGCGGCGGTCGCCGCGTACAGGCCGTCGGTGTCGACCGGTTCGGCACCGGCCGGGGGCCAGGCGGTGAGGTCGAGGCCGTCGGCCGGGGCACCGTCGGCCAGCAGGCCGGTGGCGTGGCGGGTCCACGGCTCGTCGGCGGGGACGTCCTCCACCCGGGAGTACAGCGCCAGGGCGCGGCGGCCGTCCGGCTCGGCGGCGGCAACGGTCAGGCGCACCTGGACTCCGCCGCGTTCGGGGAGCACCAGCGGTGCGGCGAGGGTCAGTTCGTCGAGGAGCTCGCAGCCGACCTGGCGGCCGGCGCGGAGCGCGAGTTCGACGAGGGCGGTGCCGGGCAGCACGGTCGAGCCGTGCACGGTGTGGTCGGCCAGCCAGGGCTGGGTCGAGCGCGCGACCCGGCCGGTGAACACCAGCGCTCCGGTGTCGGGGAGTTCGACGGCCGCGCCGAGCAGCGGGTGACCAGCCAGGTCGAGTCCGGCGGAGGCCATGTCCCCGGCGGACAGGCCGGCGTCGAGCCAGTAGCGCTCCCGCTGGAAGGCGTAGGTGGGCAGGTCGATCCGGCGGGCACTCCCGGGGCCGGCGAGGAGCGCCGACCAGTCGACGTCGGCGCCCCGGACGTGGAGTCCGGCGAGGGCGGTGGCCAGGGCTCGGGGCTCGGGCCGGCCCCGGCGCAGGGCAGGCAGGAAGGCGGGGCCGGTGCCGGTGACGCAGTCCTGCCCGAGGGCGCTGAGGACGCCGTCGGGGCCGAGCTCCAGGTAGCGGGTGGCGCCTTCGGTCTCCAGGGCCCGGACGGCGTCGTGGAAGCGGACGGCCTCGCGGACGTGCCGCACCCAGTACTCGGGGTCGGTCAGCTCGGTCGAAACGAGCGAGCCGGTCAGGGTGGAGGCGATCGGGATCCGCGGCGCCTCGTACGCCACCTGCTCCGCAACGGCCCGGAAGTCGTCGAGCATGCCGTCCATCAGCGGAGAGTGGAAGGCGTGGCTGACGGTCAGTCGTTTGGTGCGGCGGCCGTCGGCGGCGAGCTTCTCGGCGATCTCGACCACAGCGGTCTCGGCACCCGAGATCACCACGGACGTCGGGCCGTTGACCGCGGCGATGCCGACACCATCGGTCAGCAGCGGCAGCACCTCGTCCTCCGCCGCTTCGACGGCGACCATCGCGCCCCCGGGCGGCAGCGCCTGCATCAAGCGGCCACGCGCCGCGATCAGCAGCGCCGCGTCGGGGAGCGAGAACACCCCGGCGACGTGTGCGGCGGCCAGCTCGCCGATCGAGTGACCGGCGAGCAGGTCGGGCCGGACGCCGAAGGCCTCCGCCAACCGGAAGAGCGCCACCTCCAAGGCGAACAGGGCGGGTTGGGTGTACGCCGTCTCGTCGATCAGCTCGGCGTCCGCGATCGCCTCGCGCAGCGGACGCTCCAGGTGGCGGTCCAGCTCCCTGCAGACGGCGTCGAAGGCCTCGGCGAACACCGGGAAGGCCGCGAACAGTTCCTCGCCCATGCCGGCCCGCTGGCTGCCCTGGCCGGTGAACAGGAAGGCGGTGCGGCCGGGCGCGGCCGCACCGCGGACCAGACCGGGTGCCTCGGCGCCCTCGGCCAGGGCGGCCAGGGCCGCCAGGAGTTCGTGCCCGGCGGCGACCAGGACGGCCCGCTGCTCCAGGGTGGCGCGGGTGGTCGCCAGTGCGTGGCCGACCTCCTCCGGGGACGGCTCGGGGTGGCCGGTCAGGTGCGCCAGCAGGCGGGCAGCCTGGCCACGCAGGGCGGTCTCCCCCTTGGCGGAGAGCGGCCAGGCGAGGACGGGTGGCTGCGCCGGGACGGGCGGCTGCCCGTCTGCGGCCGCGGCAGACGAGGTCTCCGGGGCCTGCTCCAGGACGGTGTGGGCGTTGGTGCCGCTGATGCCGAAGGAGGAGACGGCGGCGCGGCGCGGGCGGCCGGTCTCCGGCCACGGCACGGAGTCGGTGAGCAGCGCGACCGCGCCCGCCGCCCAGTCCACGTGCGGCGAGGGCGCGTCCACGTGCAGCGTCCGCGGCAGCACGCCGTGGCGCATCGCCATCACCATCTTGATCACACCGGCCACACCGGAGGCGGCCTGGGTGTGGCCGAGGTTGGACTTCACCGAGCCGAGCCACAGCGGCCGGTCGTCGGTGTGGTCCTGGCCGTAGGTGGCGAGCAGGGCCTGCGCCTCGATCGGATCGCCGAGGGTGGTGCCGGTGCCGTGCGCCTCCACCGCGTCCACCTCGTCGGGGGTGAGCCGGGCGTCGGCGAGGGCCTGCCGGATGACCCGCTGCTGGGAGGGGCCGTTGGGGGCGGTGAGGCCGTTCGAGGCGCCGTCCTGGTTGATCGCCGAGCCGCGGACGACCGCCAGCACCGGATGGCCGTTGCGGCGGGCGTCCGAGAGGCGCTCGACGAGCAGCATGCCCGCGCCCTCGCCCCAGCCGGTGCCGTCCGCCGCCGCGGCGAAGGACTTGCAGCGGCCGTCCTCGGCGAGGCCGCGCTGGCGGCTGAACTCCACGAATGTGCCGGGGGTGAACATCACCGTGACACCGCCGGCCAGCGCCATCGTGCACTCGCCGCTGCGCAGTGCCTGGACGGCCAGGTGCAGGGCGACCAGCGAGGAGGAGCACGCCGTGTCGACGGTGACCGCCGGGCCCTCCAGACCGAAGGTGTAGGCGACGCGGCCGGAGACGACGCTGCTGGAACTGCCGGTGCCGAGGTAGCCCTCGACCTCGTCGGGGGCGGCGCGCAGCCGGGTGCCGTAGTCGTGGTACATCACGCCGGCGAAGACGCCGGTACGGCTGCCGCGCACGGTGGCCGGGTCGATGCCGGCCCGCTCGAAGACCTCCCAGGCGGTCTCCAGCAGCAGCCGCTGCTGCGGGTCCATGGCGAGCGCCTCGCGCGGCGAGATGCCGAAGAACGCCGGGTCGAAGTCGGCGGCGTCGTGCAGGAAGCCGCCCTCGCGGGTGTACGAGGTACCGGGGTGGTCGGGGTCGGGGTGGTACAGCGCGTCGAGGTCCCAGCCGCGGTCGTCGGGGAAGCCGGAGATACCGTCCCGGCCGCCCGCGACGAGCTGCCAGAGCGCCTCGGGCGAGTCGATGTCGCCGGGGTAGCGGCAGGCCATCCCGACGATCACGATCGGGTCGTCGTCGAGCCCGGTGGCGGCCACGGCGGGTGCGTGGCCGGCCGGATCGGGGCGGTCGCCGAGGAGTTCGGCGCGCAGGTGGACGGCGAGCGCGGCGGGGCTGGGGTAGTCGAAGACGAGCGTGGCGGGGAGCCGCAGGCCGCTCGCCGCGCCGACCTGGTTGCGCAGTTCGACGGCGGTCAGCGAGTCGAAGCCGAGCTCCTTGAACGCCCGTTCGGCGTCGACGGCGGCGGCGTTCGGGTAGCCGAGGACGGCGGCGACCCGGCCGCGGACGAGGTCGAGCAGCTCGCGTTCCTGGTCGGCGGGGCTCAGTGCGGCGAGCCGGTCGGCGAGCTGCCCGGCGGCGCCGGCCGGGGCCGGCCCGTCGGCGGTGCGGACGGCTCGGCGCAGCGGGGCGCGGACCAGGCTGCGCAGCAGCGGCGGGACCTGCCCGTCGGCGGCCCTGCTCCGCAGGACGGCGGTGCTGATCCGCATCGGGACGAGGACGGCGCCGCCGTCCTGCGCCCGCTGGGCGGCGAGGGCCGCGTCGAACAGGGCCAGGCCCTCGTCGTCGGAGAGCGGACCGAGGCCGGAGCGTTCCATCCGGGCGAGGTCGTTCTCGGTGAGGTGGCCGCTGACGCCGCTGGCCTGCGCCCACAGGCCCCAGGCCAGCGAGGTGGCGGGCAGGCCGCGGGCGCGGCGGTGCTCGGCGAGGGCGTCCAGGGCGGCATTGGCGGCAGCGTAGTTGCCCTGGCCGGGGCCGCCGAAGAGGCCGGCTGCGGAGGAGAAGAGCACGAAGGCGGCGAGGTCGAGCCGGGCGGTCAACTCGTGCAGGTGCCGGGCGCCGTCGGCCTTCGGGCGCAGGACGGCGTCCAGCCGGTCGGGGGTGAGTGAGCTGATCACGCCGTCGTCGGTGACGCCGGCGGTGTGGATGACGGCGGTCAGCGGGTGGGCGGCGGGGACGGCGGTGAGCAGGTCGGCGAGCGCCGCCCGGTCACCGGTGTCGCAGGCAGCGACGGTCGCCTCGGCGCCGAGCGCGGCCAGGTCGGCGACCAGGTCCGCCGCCCCGGGGGCGTCGGCGCCGCGCCGGCTGGTGAGCAGCAGGTGCCTGACCCCGTGCCGGGTGACCAGGTGGCGGGCCACCAGTGCACCGAGCGCGCCGGTACCACCGGTGACCAGGACGGTGCCGTCGGGGTCGAGGGCGGGCGGCCCGGACTCGGCCGCGGGGACGGCGACCCGGGTCAGCCGCAGGGCGTGCGGGGTGCCGCTGCGCACGGCGAGCTGCGGTTCCCCGGCGTCGAGGGCGGCGGGGAGGACGCGGGCGGAGGCCGGGTCGCCGTCGAGGTCGACCAGGCTGATCCGTCCGGGGTTCTCGGTCTGCGCGGAGCGGACGAGTCCCCAGGCGGCGGCGTGCGCCGGGTCGAAGACGTCCGGGTCCTCGGCGGTGGCGACGGCGCCGCGGGTGAGCACCACCAGGTGGCCGTCGGCGGTCCGCTCGTCGGCGAGCCAGCCCTGGACGAGGGCGAGCACCCGGTGGAGCGCGCCGGCGGTCGCCGCCGGGGCCGGGTCGGCGGGCGGCAGGCAGGGGGCGAGCACCACGTCGGGGACAGGGCCCGCCGCGGCGAGCGCGGCCAGATCGGGGTGGTGCTCCACAGGGAGGCCGAGGCCGGCCGGGGCGTCGCCGCCGAGCACGGCCCAGCGCTCGCCCCCGGCGGCCGCAGGCTCGCCGAGGGGCAGCGCGACCCACTCCGGGCGGAACAGCGACTCGTGGTGGAGGGCCTGCGCGGCGTTCACCTGCTCGGCGGTCACCGGCCGCAGGACCAGCGCGTCGACCGTGGCGACGGGCCGGCCGTCCTCGTCGTCCAGGCGCAGGGTGACGCCGTCCGTGCCGTGCGGGGTGACCCGGGCGCGGAGGGCGGCTGCCCCGGCGGCGTGCAGCCGCACGCCCGTCCAGGAGAACGGCAGGCCGGCCTGCCAGTCGGCGCCGTCGGCGACGGTCAGGCCGAGGGTGTGCAGCGCGGAGTCCAGCAGCGCGGGGTGCAGCCCGAAGCGGGCGGCGTCGGCCTCGGCCTGCTGCGGCAGGCGCAGTTCGGCGTACACCTCGCCCTCGTGCCGCCAGGCGCGGTGCAGGCCCTGGAAGGCCGGGCCGTAGTCGAAGCCCACCGCGACCATGGCCTCGTAGCGGCCCGCCAGGTCGGCCGCGACGGCGCCCTCGGGCGGCCAGGGGCCGGGCGCGGGGGCGGGCGCGGGGGTGCCGGCCGTGGCGAGCACCCCGGTAGCGTGTCGGGTCCACGGCTCCTCGGCGGGGAGGTCCTCGCGGCGGGAGTGCAGGCTGAAATCGCGGCGGCCGTCGGGGGCGGGTGCGCCGAGGGTGAGCCGCAGCTGGACACCGCCCTGCGGGGGCAGCACCAGCGGTGCGGCGAGGGTGAGTTCCTCCAGCAGGTCGCAGCCGACCTGGTCGCCGGCCCGCAGGGCGAGTTCGACGAAGGCGGTCCCGGGCAGCAGCACCGAACCCATCACGGTGTGGTCGGCCAGCCAGGGGTGGGTGCTCAGGGCGAGCCGCCCGGTGAACACCAGCCCGCCGGAGTCCGGGAGTTCGGCGGCGGCGCCGAGGAGCGGATGGCCGGTGGCGCCGAGACCCGCCAGGGTGACGTCGCCCGCGTCCGCCGGCGGGACGTTCGGCCAGTAGCGCTCGCGCTGGAAGGCGTAGGTGGGCAGGTCGACCCGGCGGGCTCGCTGCCCGGCGAGGACCGCGGGCCAGTTCGGGTTCGCTCCGCGCACGTACGCCTCGGCGAGCGCGGCGGTGAGCGTCTGCTGTTCCGGTCGGCCGTGGCGCAGCGTGGGCAGGAAGGCGGCCGGTCCGGTGGCGCTCTCCTGCGCGAGGGCGCTGAGGACGGCATCGGGGCCGAGCTCCAGGTAGGTGCCGACGCCCTGGGTGTCGAGCGCCCGGACGGCGTCGGCGAAGCGGACGGCTTCCCGGACGTGGCGCACCCAGTACTCGGGGTCGGTGAGTTCGGCGGACGCGGGGGCTCCGGTGAGCGTGGAGACGATCGGGATGCGGGGCGTCCCGTACCGCAGCTGGGCGGCGACCGTGCGGAATTCCGTCAGCATGCCGTCCATCAGTGGCGAGTGGAAGGCGTGACTGACAGTCAGCCGCTTGGACTTGCGGTCCGTCAGCTGCTCCATGACGGCCCGGACGGCGTCCTCGGCGCCCGACAGCACCACGGACGCGGGCCCGTTGACCGCGGCGATGCCGACGCCCCCGGTCAGCAGCGGCAGCACCTCCGCCTCGGTCGCCTCGACGGCCACCATCGCGCCGCCGCGCGGCAGCGCCTGCATCAGCCGGCCACGGGCCGCCACCAGTTGCGCCGCGTCCGACAGCGAGAACACGCCGGCCACGTGTGCGGCGGCGATCTCGCCGACCGAGTGGCCGGCGAGCACGTCCGGGTGCAGTCCCCAGGCCTCCAGCAGGCGGAACAGGGCCACCTCGACGGCGAACAGCGCCGGCTGGGCGCACGCCGTCTCGTTGATCGACTCGGGGTCGGCGATCGCCTCGCGCAGCGGGCGGTCCAGCAGCGGATCGAGCTCCGCGCAGACCTCGTCGAAGGCGTGCGCGAACACCGGGTGGGACGCGTGGAGTTCCGCACCCATTCCGGCCCGCTGACTGCCCTGGCCGGTGAACAGGAAGGCGGTCCGGCCGAGCGCCGCGGTACCGCGGACCAGGCCGGGCGCCTCGGCGCCTTCGGCGAGGGCGGTGAGCGCGGCCTGCCGGGCGGACGGGTCCGCTCCGGTGATCAGGGCCCGGTGTTCGAAGGCGGCGCGGGTGGTGGCCAGGGAGTGGCCGAGGTCGGCCGGGTCCAGGGCGGGCCGCTCGGCGAGCAGCGCCGACAGCCGGGCCGCCTGGCCGCGCAGCGCCTCGGTGCTGCGGGCCGAGAGCGGCCAGAGCACGGCCGTCGGCGCAGCGTCCCCAGCCGCGGGTTCGGGCTTGGGCTCGGGTTCGGGCTCGGGCGCGGGTTCGGGCTCGGGGGCCGGGGCCTGTTCCAGGACGGTGTGCGCATTGGTGCCGCTGACGCCGAAGGAGGAGACGCCGGCCCGGCGGGGCCGTCCGCTCTCGGGCCAGGGACGGGCCTCGGTGAGCAGTTCGACGGCGCCGGACGCCCAGTCGACGTTCGGCGACGGCTCGTCCACGTGCAGGGTCCGCGGCAGGACGCCGTGGCGCATCGCCATGACCATCTTGATGATGCCGGCGACGCCGGCGGCGGCCTGGGTGTGGCCGAGGTTGGACTTCACCGAGCCGAGCCAGAGCGGCTGTTCGGCCGGCCGGTCCTGGCCGTACGTGGCGAGCAGTGCCTGGGCCTCGATCGGGTCGCCGAGCGCGGTGCCGGTGCCGTGCGCCTCGACCGCGTCGACCTCATGGCCCGACAGGCCCGCCGCGGCGAGTGCCTGGCGGATCACCCGCTGCTGGGAGGGCCCGTTCGGGGCGGTCAGACCGTTGGACGCGCCGTCCTGGTTGACGGCGGAGCCGCGGACCAGGGCCAGCACCTGGTGCCCGTTGCGCTGCGCGTCGGAGAGCCGCTCGACCAGCAGCAGGCCGACGCCCTCGCCCCAGCCGGTGCCGTCCGCGCCCGCGGCGAAGGCCTTGCAGCGCCCGTCCGCGGCCAGGCCGCGCTGGCGGCTGAAGTCGATGAAGTTGCCGGGCGTGGACATCACGGTGACGCCGCCGGCGAGCGCCAGTTCGCACTCACCCGAGCGCAGCGCCTGGACGGCCCAGTGCAGGGCGACCAGCGAGGAGGAGCAGGCGGTGTCGACGGTGACCGCCGGACCCTCCAGGCCGAGGGTGTACGCGATCCGGCCGGAGAGCACACTGGCCGCGTTGCCGGTGCCGAGGAATCCCTCGGAGCCGTCCGGGGCGCTGACCACGAGCGGCAGGTAGTCCTGGCCGTTGGTGCCCGCGAAGACTCCGGTGCGGCTGCCGCGCAGGGTGGTCGGGTCGATGCCGGCCCGTTCGATCGCCTCCCAGGCGGTCTCCAGCAGCAGCCGCTGCTGCGGGTCCATCGCCAGCGCTTCGCGCGGCGAGATGCCGAAGAAGCCGGGGTCGAACGCGCCGGCGTCGGCGAGGAAGCCGCCCTCGCGAACGTAGCTGGTGTCCGGGTGGTCCGGGTCGGGGTGATAGACGGCGTCGAGGTCCCAGCCGCGGTCGCCGGGGAAGGGCACCAGCGCGTCGGAGCCGTCGGCGAGCAGCCGCCACAGCGCCTCGGGCGAGTCCACGCCGCCGCCGAACCGGCAGCTCATGCCGACGATCGCGATCGGCTCGTCGTCCGCGGCGGCGCTCCCGGTGCGCTCGGGTTGCCCGGCCGCAGGGGCCGCAGCGCCGAGCAGTTCGGCACGGAGCAGGTCGGCGAGAGCCGTCGCATTGGGGTGGTCGAAGACGAGGGTGGCGGGCAGCCTCAGGCCCGTGAGCGCGACCAGCACGTTGCGCAGCTCGACGGCGGTCAGCGAGTCGAATCCCAACTCTCGGAAGGCCCTGGCGGGTTCGACGTCCTGCGGTCCGGCGTGGCCGAGCACGGCGGCGACCTGGGTGCGGACGAAGTCCAGCGCCATGCGCGGCCGTTCGCTCTCCGCTGCCGCGGCCAGCCGCTGCTGGAAGGTGGCGCCGCCGGACTGCTCGCCGTACTCGCTGTCGGCGGCGGCCATGGCCTGCAGCGCCTCGGGCAGCTCGTCGAAGAGCGTGCTGGCGCGGATGCCGGTGAACTGGGGTGCGAAGCGGTCCCAGAGCACGTCGACCACGAGGGAGAAGGTCTCGTCGAGGTCGAGGGCGTGCTGCATGGCGGCGATAGCGGTGGCCGGGTCGAGCGCCGGGACGCCGCCGCGGCGCAGCCGGTCCTTGACGGTGTCGTCGACCGCCATGCCGCCCTGCGCCCAGGCGCCCCAGGCCATCGCGGTGGCGGGCAGGCCGGCGGCGCGGCGCTGCTCGGCGAGGGCGTCCAGGAAGGCGTTGGCGGCCGCGTAGTTGCCCTGGCCGGGCCCACCGAAGGTGCCGGCGAAGGAGGAGAACATGACGAACGCCGAGAGGTCGAGCTCCCGGGTGAGTTCGTGCAGGTTGACGGCGGCGTCGACCTTGGGGCCGAGCACCCCGGCGAGTCGCTGCGGGGTGAGGGCGTCCAGCACGCCGTCGTCCAGCACGCCGGCCGCGTGGACGACGGTGGTCAGCGGGTACTGCTCGGGGATGTCGGCCAGCAGGCCGGCGAGCGCGGCGCGGTCGGTGACGTCGCAGGCGGCGACGGTCACCCGAGCGCCCAGGGCGGTGAGTTCGGCCTCCAGCTCGGTCACGCCGGCGGCGTCGCGGCCGCGGCGGCTCGTCAGCACCAGGTGCTCGGCGCCGCGGCCGGCCAGCCAGCGGGCGACGTGGGCGCCGAGCGCGCCGGTACCGCCGGTGACCAGGGCGGTTCCGCGCGGCGACCAGCCCTCGGCCGGGGCGTCGGTGCGCGGGGCGCGGACCAGGCGGCGGGCCAGGATCCCGGCGGGGCGGATCGCCAGGTGGTCCTCGGCGCCGAGGCCGGCGAGCACGGCGGCGAGCCGGTCCTGGGCCCGCTCGTCCGGGGTGGGCGGCAGGTCGATCAGGCCGCCCCAGCGGTCCGGGTACTCCTGGACGACGACCCGGCCGAGGCCCCAGACCTGGGCCTGGACGGCGTTCTCCAGCCGGTCCGCACCACCGGTGGTGACCGCGCCCCGGGTGGCGCACCAGAGCGGGGCCTCGATGCCGGCGTCGCCGAGCGCCTGGACCAGGGCGAGCGTCCCGGTCAGTGCGAGCGGCGCGGACGGGTGCTCCGGGTGCGTTCCGGCGGCCAGCGGGAGGAGCGAGAGCACGCCGGTGAACTCTTGCCCCTCAGAGGCGAGTTCGGCGCGCAGAAGATCGGCGAGGGCGGCCCGGTCGGTGGCCGCGGGGTCGACGGCGAGGTGCCGCACGCGCACGCCGCGCCGGGTGAGGGCCGCGGCGGCCGCGGAGCTCCACGCGTCGGTGTCCGCAGCAGCCCCGGCCGGGGTGACGAGCAGCCAGGTGCCGGTGAGCCGCCCGGTCGGCGTGTCCGGGACGGGCCGCCAGGCGATCCGGTAGCGCCAGTCGTCGACGGTCGAGCGCAGCCGGCTGCTGCGGCGCCAGGCGGTCAGTGCGGGCAGGACGGCATGGAGCGGCTGGTCCCCGGCGACGGCCAGGGTCGTGGTGAGCGCTTCCAGGTCGCCGCGCTCGACGGCCGCCCAGAACTGTTCGTCGGCCGGTGAGCCGGCCGTCGCCCCGGCGGCGGCGCCCTCGTCCCACGCCCCTGCGGTGGGCCAGAACCGGCGCTGCTGGAAGGCGTAGGTCGGCAGGTCGACCCGGCGTGCGCCAGTGTCGGCGAAGTACGCCTGCCAGTCGGGCCGGGCCCCGCGCACCTGGAGCCGGGCGAGCGCGGTGGTCAGTGCGCGTGCCTCGGGCCGGTCGGCGCGCAGAGCCGCGGCGAAGGCGGAGTCGCGGTGCCGGGCGTTCTCCTCGCCGAGGGCGGTCAGTGTGCCGCCGGGGCCGATCTCCAGGAACGTCCGGACGCCTTCGGCCTCCAGGGCGCTGACCGCGTCGGCGAAGCGGACGGCCTCCCGGACGTGGCGCACCCAGTACGCGGGGTCGGTCAACTCCTCGGCGGCGAGCGCCCCGGTGAGGGTGGAGACGAGCGGAATCCGCGGGGCCTCGTAGGCGACCTGGTCGGCGACCGTTCGGAAGTCCGCCAGCATGCCGTCCATCAGCGGCGAATGGAAGGCGTGACTGACCGTCAGGCGCGTGGACTTGCGACCCGTCAGCTGCTCCATGACGGCCCGGACGGCATCCTCGGCGCCCGACAGCACCACGGACGTGGGCCCGTTGACCGCGGCGAGGCCGACGCCGTCGGTGAGCAGCGGCAGCACCTCGGCCTCGGAGGCCCGCACCGCCACCATCGCGCCGCCGCGCGGCAGCGCCTGCATCAACCGGCCGCGGGCCGCCACCAGCCGGCACGCGTCCGCCAGCGAGAACACACCCGCCACATGCGCCGCGGCCAGCTCACCGATCGAGTGACCGGCAAGGAAGTCCGGCCGCACACCCCAGGATTCGACGAGACGGAACAGTGCCACCTCCAGCGCGAACAGCGCCGGCTGGGTGTACCCCGTCTCGTTGATCAGCTCCACATCCGCGACCGCCTCACGCAGCGGACGGTCCAACAGCGGGTCCAGTTCAGCGCACACCGCATCGAAGGCCGCCGCGAACACCGGGTAGGAGGCATACAGCTCCCCGCCCATCCCGACCCGCTGACTCCCCTGCCCCGCGAACAGGAACGCCGTCCGGCCCTCGACCGGCGAGCCGAACACCAGGTCGCCCGAACTCCCGTCCGCCGCAAGGACGTCCAGCGCGGCCAGGAGCTCCTCGCGGCCGTCCGCGACCAGCACCGCGCGCTGCTCCAGCGCGGCGCGGCCGGTCGCCAGGGTGTACGCCACGTCCAGCGGACGCAGGTCGGGCGCGGCCGTCAGCCGCTCCCTCAGCCGCGCGGCCTGGGCCTGCAGCGCCGCCTCACCCTTGCCGGAGAGCAGCCAGGGCAGCACGCCGGGCACCGTGTCGGGCCCGTCCGGCGCCTGCTCGGTCTCCGGCGGCGCCTGCTCGATGATGGTGTGGGCGTTGGTGCCGCTGAACCCGAACGAGGAGATGCCGACGCGGCGCGGCGCGCCGGTCTCCGGCCAGTCGCGGGCCTCGGTGAGCAGTTCCACCGTCCCGGCCGACCAGTCGACGTTGCCGGTCGGCCGGTCCACGTGCAGGGTCTGCGGCAGCAGCCCGTGCCGGATCGCCATGACCGACTTGATGACGCCGCCGATGCCGGCCGCGGCCTGGCTGTGACCGATGTTGGACTTCAGCGAGCCGAGGTAGAGCGGGCGGCCCTCGGGCCGGTCCCGGCCGTACGCGTCGATGATCGCCTGCGCCTCGATCGGGTCGCCGAGGGTCGTGCCGGTGCCGTGCGCCTCGACCGCGTCCACCTGGTCGGGCGTCAGCCGCGCGCTGGCCAGCGCCTGGAGGATGACGCGCTGCTGGGAGGGGCCGTTGGGTGCGGTGAGGCCGTTGGACGCGCCGTCCTGGTTGACGGCGGAGCCGCGGACGATCGCCAGCACCGGGTGGCCGTTGCGGCGGGCGTCCGACAGACGCTCCACCAGCACCATGCCGGCGCCCTCGGCCCAGCCGGTGCCGTCGGCCGCTTCCGCGAAGGACTTGCACCGGCCGTCGGTGGCCAGGCCCCGCTGGCGGCTGAAGTCCACGAAGGTGCCGGGGGAGTTCATCACGGTCACCCCGCCGGCCAGGGCGAGCCCGCACTCGCCGTTGCGCAGCGCCTGCACGGCCAGGTGCAGCGCGACCAGGGACGAGGAGCACGCGGTGTCGACGGTGACCGCCGGGCCCTCCAGGCCCAGGCTGTACGCGATCCGGCCGGAGACCACGGAGGCCGCGATCCCGGTGCCGAGGTAGCCCTCGACGTCGTCGGTGGAGCCGAGCAGGACGGTCAGGTAGTCCTGCCCGCTGGTCCCGGCGAAGACACCCGTCCGGGTGCCGTGCAGCGACAGCGGGTCGATGCCGGCCCGTTCGAAGGCCTCCCAGGAGGTCTCCAGCAGCAGCCGCTGCTGCGGGTCCATCGCCAGCGCTTCGCGCGGCGAGATGCCGAACACGGCGGGGTCGAACCGGGCGAGGTCGTGGATGAACCCGCCCTCGCGGGTGTAGCAGGTGCCCGGGTGGTCCGGGTCCGGGTGGTAGAGGTTCTCCAGGTCCCAGCCGCGGTCGGCCGGGAAGCCGGACATCGCGTCGCCGCCCGACGCCACCAGCTGCCACAGGTCCTCGGGCGAGCGGACGCCGCCGGGGTAGCGGCAGCTCATCCCGACGATGGCGATCGGTTCCTGGTCCCTGGCCTCGGCCTCCCGCAGGCGCAGCCGCGTCTGGGCCAGATCGGCCGTCACCCGCTTGAGGTAGCCGCGGAGTGTCTCTTCATTCGCCATCGTTACTGTGACCTCTTTACGGCCTTGCGGCTGCGAGCGGATGTTCACCCCGTGCAGGGCTGTTCCGACCGGGCGGCGGGACGTGGCGGGGTAGCGCCGCGGCGAAGGCGGTCCGGGCAGCCGGAAGGCCCCGGGTGGTCGCCGCTCCGCGCAGGAGCGGGCGCCCCGCCGGAGGCCTCACGGTGTCCGGAGCCCGCGTTCGCCGGCAGGCCCGATCCGCCTGCCGCCCGCGACGCTCCCCAGCTCATCGGAAACCATTTCCGGCGCCACGCTAGGAGTCGCCCCGGGGCCGAACAACCCCTACCACTCCCCTACGAACCGCGGCGCTGCGCCCCCGTTTCGGGAGGTGGGCGGGAGTTCGGCAGCACCGAGAGGGAGCCGGAGGCCCATGAGGCCGACCGCGCCAGGGCTCCCGCTCAGCTGCGAACGGACACGGCACCGACGTGGATCTCCATCGAACTTCCTCGCCGGGGTGCCAGAGCCCGCTGGAAGGGCGGAATCGACGTGAGAGCCGTCGACGGACGCGGGCGGCCGGACTTCAGTCCGTGACCGCCTGTTCGAGGAGGTCGACGGCGCCCGTGAGGGTGGAGGGACTCGCGGTGCCGACCAGAGGCTTGCTGCGGGCCCAGCCGGGGCCTGCGACGACGACCACCGTTCCGTTGCGGGAGCCGCGTGGTCCCCACTTGGTGGCGCCGATACGGCCCACCAGGTCGCGGTCCGCGCTGCGCTGGTCCTGGGACCAGATCATCACGGCCCCCGGGCCGAGCCGGTGGACGGCGTCGAGAAGAGCCCGAGGCGGTACGGCCGCGCCCAGCATGCGGAAGGGAAGAGCACGTTCGGTCAGCGCCGCGGCCGTGGCCTCGAGCGGAAGGGTGTGCAGTTCGGCGGGTGTGGCGGCCAGCAGGACGGGCGGCACGGGCCGGGTGGCGGCCGTTCCCACCGCCACGCCCCGCAGGACGCTGGAGACGTGCCAGGACAGCAGGTGCTCGACCTCGACGTACTGCTCGCCGTCCGCCGCCCACTTGCGGCCCGCGGCACGCAGCGCGGGCATCATGACCTCCGTCCAGGCGTCGATCACCCCGAGCTGCTCGACTGCTTCGCGCAGGATCCTGGCGACCTCCGGCGCATCGAGGCGCACCGCCGCCCGGGCCAGGCCGCGGCATTCGGGGCGTACCGTTCCGACCCGCAAGGCCCGGCTTCCGCCCGGGCCGGGCCCGGGCCGGTCGCCGTCGTGGGAGTGCGTTTCGAGCTGGTGGGCCGCGGGGCGAGGGGGGTCGGCGTGATCGGCGTCATCGGCGGCACCACGCTCGGCCAGGGCCGCGCGGGCGGCTTCGCCCGGTGGTACCCCGCGGGCGGTCAGGCGGCACATGGCCTCCAGGACGGCGATGTCCTGCGGGCTCCAGCGGCGATGGTGTCCGGCCTCTCGGTGAGCGGGGCCGATGCCGTAACGGCGTTCCCAGGAGCGGATCGTGGTCGGGGACACGCCGAGCCGCCGGGCCACGCCCCCGGTCGCCAGGCTCACCTCCTTCAGGGGGTCGGAGGCAGCGGACGGGCCGCTGGCCCGCGGTCCGGCATCGTGCCCGGCGGACGATGTCACCATCCGGCGATCCTCCCTACGGCGAACCCCACGCAGCACAGCACCATGACGGCGATCACCAGCAGGGGAACCCAGCCGGGCCAGGCTGTGCGCAGTTCGACCGACTCCGGATGCCCGAGCACGTCGACGCCTCGCATTCGGGCGTCTCGGTGGGAGGGCTCGCGGGTGCGGGGCGCCCGCCGGTGGGGGTCTGCTGGTCGACTGTCATGATGTCCTCCCGCAGCTGGGAAGTTCGAGGAATCGTAACGCGGTCGTGCTCCGAGCTTCGTTGCGCCAGGGGCCTGCGCACGCGCCGACGATCAGGACTCCGGTCCTTCCGGACCGACGCGCATGCCAGGCGCTCTACGAAACCAATGGTCGTCCTGTCGGCACCGTCGTCCCAATCGCAGCGTTTGCGCAGCGTCGAGGGGAGACCGCCGTCATCGCCACGCCCCTGCCACGCGGCCCGGTCCGGGGACCGAGCCGGACGGCTCCTCGCTCGGCCCGGGACGATCGCCATCGGGCGTGATCGCCGTCCGGAGCCGGATGAGGCCGTCGCGGATCCGGGTCTTGACGGTGCCCAGCGGCACGCCCACCCGGTGGGCGATCTCCCGCTGCGTGTAGCCGCCGTAGTAGGCCAGCACAACTGCCTCACGCTGGGCCGTGCTCAGGTGCGTGAGGGCGGAGCGGACCCGCTGCCGCTCGAGCGAGCGGACCGCCTGCTCGTCCGGCGGATCGTCCTGCGACGGCGCCCGGGAGCCGGCCCGGTGATCGCGCTCGGCGGACGCCTGCGCGGAGCGCACGCGGTCCACCGCCCGGTGGTGCGCGATGGTCAGCACCCACGTCATCACCGACCCGCGCTCGGGCCGGTAGGCGGCGGCGGTACGCCAGACTTCCAGGAGGACCTCCTGGGCGACCTCCTCGGCGTGGGCCGGGCTGCGCAGCGTCCGCTGCGCGACTCCGTACACCGGTCCGGCGACCGCGCGGTACAGCGCCTCGAACGCGGCCTCGTCACCGCGGGCCGCAAGGTTCAGGAGGCGACGCAGGTCCTCGGCCACCGGCACACGGGTGCCGGCCGAGCTCAGACCGTTGTCGGTCGTGGTTTGCGAAGTCACGCCTTCACGGTGCAGCGATGCACTCTCGGAGGCCCAGTCGAGCCGTTTGTGCAGCGTTTTTGCCTCTGGCCGCCGAACGGGCCCGCTTCCGGCGGCTCGCGACGCTCCGAACGACGTGAGGCGCGCCAAACGGAGCCGACCGGCATGCAGTCGCACCCGCCGAACCGCCGGCGACCAGCCGATGCACCAACGATGCGACTGCCGCGGTCCGGGCACCGCTCTCAGAGTGGTAGGGACAGGAACGACCTCACCACAGGCCCTTGGAGGGTAGTCATGCCCATCATCCGTCGGCTCCACGAAGCCGGAATCACCAGCGAACACGCCTACGCGGCGGCGTTCGGGTCCGTCGGCCTGTCCCTGCTGAGCTGGATCGCGTCGATGAAGGCCGAACGGGCCGGCGTCGAACGCGCCGACCGGTGGGGCATCTTCGTCGGCGAGTGGGCACCCACCTTCTTCGGGCTCGGGCTGGCACTCGCCGGCTACGAACGGCAGGCGCCGTCCTCCGCCGCGGGCTCGCGCAGCGCCTGGCTCGACCACCCGAGCGACCAGGCCGGGTAACCGGCCGACCAGCTCCGGCCGGCCCCGCAGGCGACCCCGCGGGGCCGGCCGTTCTCACCGTGCACGACCCGCTCCAACCACCACACCCCGCGGGATCCGTACCCGATGGCCGTCTGCCGTCGCACGTCCGAAGTGGGCGCTCCTCGCCTGCCATCCGAAGACGCGACCGCGACGAAGAAGGGTAGGACGGCCTGCACCGAGACAGGCCGCAACGAACCAGGAGAGCCCGATGATCAGCGTGGAACGCACCATGATCGTCGACCGCCCCGCCGCGGAGGTGTTCCGCTACCTGGCGGACTTCGGGAACACGACCGAGTGGGATCCTGGCACCGAGACCTGCACGCGTCTGGATCCGGGTCCTGTGGTGGAAGGCGCGCGCTGGCGCAACACCTCGTATTTCAGGGGCAGGCGCACCGAACTCGACTATCGCCTGGAACAGTACCGGCCCGACCGGCTGGTGTTCACCGGACACAACCACACCGTCACGGCCACGGACGAGATCACGGTCCGGGCGTCCGAGGGACGCACGCTGCTGGTCTACCGCGCGTCCCTGCGGTTCAACGGCCTCGCGCGTCTGGCCTCACCGTTCCTGCGCGCCGAGTTCGAGCGACTCGCGGACGCAGTGGAACGCCGACTGCCCGTGGTCCTGGCGAGACCGTGACCGACCCACGGAGCGGCGCTGGTTGGCTGCGGTGCTCGTCTCCTCCCACACAGCCGCGTTCGGCCGCGCCGGGGAGACTCCGCTCGCTGCGCGTCGTCGGGGCGGCTCACGGGCAGAACCGGTCCCTGGCGGCCCGCCGCTACGACCAGTGGTGTTCGGTGACTTCGCCGCCGCGGATGGTGCAGGTGGTGTCCGGGCTGTCGGGGGTGCGCCAGATCGTGTAGTCGCCTTCGGGGAGCGGGGAGATGACGGCGCAGTGGGTGGTGTGTCCGGTGAGGTGGCGGGGTCGGACGGCCGCGTGGGTGCGGGTGGTGTCGTCGTCGGTGAGGTCAAGGCGGCGCGCAACCGCACGCGACCGTTCTTCACCTGGCCGGACCAGCTGCACCGCAGCTCGGCACCCGGGCCCTCGCCCAGCCGGGTGAAATGGGAAGTTGATCCCTGCGGGGACCCATCTTCCGTCCGGCGGGGCACGAATGAGGTTGCGACAGGACGTTCCCGCCCCCACTCCCAGGACCCGGTGGGCATCGTCGACGCGGCCATCAGCCATGCACGGAAGATCCGAGGTGCTGGGGAATGTTCCAGACGCGCGGCCGCCGTGGACGGGTGACGGCGGGCCACTTCGTCTGCCCGAAGCCGGCGCCCGCTGCCGCCGGCCGGGTGCGGGACAGCTACCGGCCCCCGGTTGCCGCCCGGGGACCGCACGCGCAGGAGCACGTGGTGAGTCCTGCGGTGCGGCCGGGCCCCGGCCCGAGTACCAGGGCTCCGCCCGCGCGCCTGGCACCGGCCGGACCAGGGACCGGGCCGAGAGCGGATCGGCGCGGTGCCCGTTCCGCGGTCGGCTCACCGGGCGCTCGCCGCGACGGGTTCATCGGCGTGGCCTGCGCGGCAGGAAGCCGCTGGTCCGCGCGACGTAGGCGTCCCAGCCCGGCTTGCCGGCACCGAGCCGGCGTTCCAGCAGGGGCTTTCCGCTGCCGAACGCCAGCAGGTAGGTCATCAGGACCGGGCTGAGCACGAACGCCCAGCCGACCGGGTCGGCCGCCACGAGCAGGAACAGGGCCCACCAGACGCAGGCGTCGCCGAAGTAGTTGGGGTGGCGGGTGAGGGCCCACAGGCCGCGGTCCATGACCTTGCCGCGGTTCGCGGCATCGGCCTTGAAGCGGGCCAGCTGCCAGTCGCCCACGGCCTCGAAGAACATCCCCACCGCCCACAGGCCGAGCGCGGCCCAGACGAGCGGACCCAGCGGCGCGGTGAGGTACTGGGCGGCCTGCACCGGCAGGGACACGAACCAGACGATCACGGCTTGCAACAGGTAGACCACGCGCAGGGCGTAGGCGTCGCGGCGTCCGCCGGGGGCCTTGGCGAGCATCCGGTCGTAGCGCGGGTCCTCCCCGTGCCCGCGCGAACGCGACCGGATGTGCGCCGACAGCCGCAGCCCCCACACGGTGACCAGGGCGGTGGCCAGCAGGCGGCGTCCCGCGTCGCCGTGCCCGGCGGACAGCGCCCAGCCGGTCCAGGCGACGGCGGTGAAGGCCAGGCCCCAGGCGACGTCGACACCGCGGTGGCGGCCGGCACGCACCCCGATGACGAAGGCGGCCAGCAGGACGGCCAGGGCCACACCGGCCGTGGCGGCCAGGTTGACGGCGAAGGCGGTGCCGTTCACGGCTGCCCCCGGTACCACCGGGCCGCCGTCGCGGGGGCGCCGCTCGTGCCGTCCGCCGTGGGGCGGACGGCGAGGATCTGGTCCACGCCCATCCTGCGCTCGGCGAAGGCCAGTGAGCTGCCGGCCAGGTAGAGCTGCCACAGCCGTACCGTCGCCGCGCCCACCAGAGCGGTGGATTCGGCCCACCGTTCGCGCAGGTTGTCGTGCCAGGCATCGATGGTGCGGGCGTAGTGCTCGCGCAGCGCCTCGACGTTGCGCACCTCCCGATCCGAGCCCTCGAGCAGGGCGACGGTCTCGCCGACCGGTCGCATGTGCATGTCGGGGGCGATGTACGTCTCGATGAAGGCACCGCCTCCGGGGGCCACCGACGAGCGCGAGCCGTCCCAGGTCCTGATGCGCAGCGGGAGCGGTCGGCCGATCAGGTCGGTGAGCCGGTCGGTGACCAGCTGGGCGGGGGTCATCGGGTGGACTCCGGGCGGGTGAGGAGGATCTGCTGGACCTCGAGGTAGCCGGTGCGGAAGCCGGCCTCGGAGTAGGCCAGGTACAGCTCCCACATCCGCTGGAACACCTGGTCGAAGCCGAGGGCGTCGACCAGGTCGGCCCGTTCGGTGAAGCGTTGGCGCCACAGCCGCAGGGTTTGCGCGTAGTGCGGGCCGAAGGGGTCGCAGGCCTTCACGCGCAGGGTCGTGTGGCGGCTGGTGGCCTGGTGGATCGCATCGACGGAGGGGATCTGGCCGCCGGGGAAGATGTATTTGAGGATCCAGGTGTAGGTGCCGCTGCTGGCCAGCATCCGCTCGTGCGGCATGGTGATCGCCTGCACGGCCGCCCGTCCGCCCGGTGCCAGGACGCGGTCGATGGTGGCGAAGTAGACGGGCCAGAACGGCCGGCCGACCGCCTCGATCATCTCCACGCTCACCACCGCGTCGTACTCGCCCTCGGCCGCGCGGTAGTCGCACAGCCGTACCTCGACGCGCTCCGCGAGACCGGCATCGGCGATCCGGTGGCGCGCGAGTGCCCGCTGTTCTTCGGAGAGGGTGAGGCTGACCACCCGGGCGCCGCGGGTGGCGGCGCGGATCGCGAGTTCGCCCCAGCCGGTGCCGATCTCCAGCACCCGGCTGCCCGGCCCTACTTCGGCCAGGTCGAGGAGCCGGTCGATCTTGCGGTGCTGGGCTGCGGCCAACATGTCCCAGGAGGCGGCCGGCGCTCCGCCCGGTCCGGTCGGGAAGATCGCCGAGGAGTAGGACATGGTGGGGTCGAGGAAGAGCGCGAACAGGGCGTTGGAGAGGTCGTAGTGCCGGTGGACGTTCGTACGGGCGTTGCCGGGCGTGCTCAACTCGGCGGCGGGCGGCCGTTTGACGTACAGGCGGCGCAGCCACTGCGCGCCGGTGGGCACGAGCGTCTCGGGGGCGGTGGCCAGTTCGGTGAGCAGCGCAACCAGGTCGGGTGAGTCCCAGTCGCCGGCCTGGTAGGACTCGCCGAAGCCGATCAGCCCGTTCTCCCCGATCCGGTGGAAGAACGCGCCGGGCCGGTGCAGGCGCAGCACCGGGGCTTCGGCGGGAGCGGGGGCGAGCAGACGGCCGTACGGCAGCTCGACGCGCAGGCCGCGGCGGCGGGCGATGCGGCGCAGCAGCCGCTGGGCCACCGCTGCGCGGGCCGGGACGTGCGGGAGGCGGGCCACGTCGGGCCACTGCCGCGCATCGACCGCCGCAGGTGCCGACGGCGCGAGGAACTGGGCTGGCAGGGTCATGGGGCGGGAACCTTCTCATGAGGGGCGCGGGTTGGGCGGGGATGGACGGGCAGGCCGCGCAGCAGGAGCCGGATGCCCTGGAAGCGGATGTGGGCGCTGACCGCCATGGTCGACAAGGGGTGGCGGGCCGCGGCCCGTAGGAGCCGCGTGACACCGGCCGGGTGGCGGGTGCCGCGCACGGTGGCGGTGAAGGGGCGCGCGCCTTCGCGCTCCAGCCGGACGGACAGGGCGAGGCGCTCGCCCGGTTCCGGCAGCGTCATCCGGTACCGGCCGTCGACGGGGAAGAACGGCGAGACGTAGAACTCCTTCGCCACGTCGGCCCGGCCCCGCTCGTCGGGGCTCAGCAGGTAGCGGTGGCGTCCGCCGTAGGTGTTGTGGACCTCTGCCACCGTGCAGACCGGGCGGCCGGCGCTGTCCCGGCACCAGTAGAGGGTCAGCGGGTTGAAGACGTACCCCAGCGAGCGGGCGTGGGCCAGCATCCGCACCCGTCCGCCGGCCAGGTCGATGCCCTCGCCGCGCAGGTAGCGGTCGATGTCCTGGCGCAGCGACAGCCCCCGTTCCCGGGCGCGGAAGGAGGCCAGCCACCGCAGCGGCCAGGGGATGGCCGGCAGGCGGTCGAGGTCGACCAGCCACAGGTAGGTGCGGTGTGTGAAGGCGTTGCGCACCGGGCCGGTGCGCACGTGGGAGATCCGGCACTCGTACAGGGCCGCGCCCCACGGCCCCGGCAGGACGGACGGCGCCACCGCGTCGGCCGGGGCTGCCGGGTTCGCGGTCATGGTGTGCTCACCCCGAGCAGGGCGTGGGCGGCCGTGAGGCCCGAGCGGCAGCCGTCCTCGTGGAAGCCCCAGCCGTGGTACGCGCCGGCGAACGCGGTCCGCCCGGTGGTGAGTTCGGGCAGTCCGGCCTGGGCGGCGACGCTCTCACGGGTGTAGACCGGGTGCTCGTACACGGTGCGGGAGAGGACGTGCTCGGCCGGGACGGGGTGGTCCGGGTCCTCGTTGAGGGTCACCAGGTAGTCCTCGGCCGTGTCGAGTCCGAGCAGCCGGTTGAGGTGGTAACTGACCCGCACACCCGCGGCGCCGTCCGAGCAGCGCGCCATCCGGTAGTTCCACGAGGCCCGGGCCCGAGGGGCGCCGGGCAGGTGGGAGGCGTCGCCGTGCAGCACGGCGGGGTTGCGCGAGTAGCCGAACGCGCCGAGCACCTCCCGCTCGGCCCGGCTCGGGTCGGCCAGCAGGGCGAGCGCCTGGTCTGCGTGGGTGGCGATCACCACGGCGTCGACGTCGGCGGTACGGCCGTCCTTCGTGGTCACCGCCACGCCGTCGCTGTGTCGGCGCACCGCCCGCACCGGCGCCGCGCGGTGGACCACGGGCAACTGCCCGGCGATCCGGGCCACGTAGGCCTGCGAGCCACCCACCACGGTGCGCCAGCGCGGTGATCCGGTGACGGACAGCAGGCCGTGGTTGGCCAGGAACGTGAACAGGTACCGCGCGGGGTAGTCGCCGGCCGCATCCGGTGCGCAGGACCAGACGGCGGCGACCAGCGGGGTCATGAAGTGGCCCGTGAAGTAGCGGGAGAAGCCGCCGGCCGCCAGGAACTCGCGCAGCGTCGGCTCCCCCGCTCCCGGGTCGGCCAGCAGGGCGCGGGCCCGGCGGTGGAAGCGCGGCACCTCGCCCAGCATCCGCAGGTACCGCCCTCGCCGCAGCGTGCCCGGCCGCGCGATCAGCCCGCCGGGCCCGCGCGCCCCCGCGTACTCCAGCCCGCACCCGTCGCAGCACACCGACATGCTCATATCGCTCGCCCGGGTGGGAACGCCCAACTCCCGGAACATCGCCACCAGATGCGGGTAGGTCCGCTCGTTGTGCACCAGGAACCCGGTGTCCAGCGCCACCGGGCGGCCATCGGCGCTGACGGCCCTCTGGGTGTGGGCGTGCCCGCCGAGGCGCTCGTCGGCCTCGAACAGCTGCACCGCACGTCCCGCACGGTGCAGCCGGAAGGCAGCCGTCAGGCCCGCGACTCCGGCCCCGACCACGGCCACCGTGCCGCCTCCCGCGCCACCGGGGCGCCCCGCAGGCACGCCCGCCCGCCACGTATCCACTGCGAACACCACTTGCGCCCTCCGTCACGGGCGGCCCTCCTCATGGGCCGCCACCCTGTGCTCACTGTTTCTTCGGAGCACATCCGGGAGGGGATTGCTCCGAACGTGACAGCGACAGCGGCGGTGCCGGGCCCGGGCCGCGCCCGGCTGCAAGCACAGCGCCATGCAGCAGCGGACGCGGTCAGCGGGCTGATACCGGTCAGGAGGTGGGCATCAGGACGGTGTCGACGATGTAGACGGTGGCGTTGGCGGTCTGGACGTTGCCGCACAGCACCTTGGCGCTGTTGTCGACGGTGAAGTCGGGGGTGGTGCCGGTGACGGTGAGGTTGCTGGCCTCCAGGGTCTTGTGGGCGCCGGCGAGGGCGGCGGGGGCCAGGCGCTGGGGGACGACGTGGTAGGTGAGGATCTTGGTGAGCTTGTCCTTGTCGGCGAGGACAGCGTCGAGGGTGGCCTTGGGGATCTTGTTGAAGGCGTCGTTGGTGGGGGCGAAGACGGTGATGTTCTGCGCGGAGTTGAGCGTGTCGACGAGGCCGGCCTGCTTGACGGCAGTGACCAGGGTGGACAGCAGCGGGTTGTTGGAGGCGGCGGTGGCGACCGGGTCCTTGGCCATGCCCGCGAAGGACCCGGCGCCGTCCTTGGGCACGGCCGCACACGCGGTGCCGAGCGGCTGGTCGCTCATGGCCGCGCCGGCCGCCGTGGCGGGCGCGGCGGCCGAGGACGGCGCCGCGGCGGGGGCCTGGGTGGCGGCCGAGGACCCGGAGCCGCTGCTGCCGCAGGCTCCCAGGCTGAGGGCGAGCGCGGTGGCGGCCAGGAGGGCGGCGACGGAGTTGCGGCGGCGCGGGATAGCGGTCATGACGGTGATCTCCTTGTTGCGGTGGTGAATGTCCGGCCCGTCGGGCGGGCCGCACCGGGCGGCGCGGGTGCGCCGGCCGGTCGGGTGGTGGTTTCAGGTGGCCTGGGCGGCTCAGGTGACGGTGACGACGGTGCTGTGCCAGCCGGTGGCGCCGGCCGGGTAGGGGGCGGCGCGGTTTTCGGTCTGGACGGCGCCGGTGGCGTCGGTGGCCCGGACCTCGATCCGGTGGGTGCCGGGTGTGGCCCCGGTCCAGGTGTGGGTCCACTGCCGCCACAGATCGGGTCCGGCGTCGGCGGTGAGCCGGGATTCCTGCCAGGGGCCGCCGTCGATGCGGACCTCGACGGCGGCGAGGCCTCGGTGGGTCGCCCACGCGGTGCCGGCCACGGTGACGTCACCGGCGGGTACGCGGGCGAACGGGACCGGGACCTCGATGCGGGACGCGGTGCGGACGGTGCCGGTGCGGTCCCATCCGCGGCGTACCCAGTAGGGGTCGAAGGCGGCGAAGGTGGTGACGTCCAGGTCGACGAGCCATTTGGTGGCGGAGGTGTAGCCGTAGAAGCCGGGGATGACGCTGCGGCAGGGGAAGCCGTGGGCGACGGGCAGGGCCTCACCGTTCATCGCGACGGCCAGCAGCGCGCGGCGTCCGTCCAGCACCGACTCCAGCGGGGTGCCGATGGTCATGCCGTCCTGCGAGCGGCCCAGCAGCTGGTCCGCGCCGGGGCGCGCGCCCGCCCGTCGCAGCAGGGCCGGGAGGGAGGCGCCGAGCCAGCGGGTGGTGCCGACGTAGGAGCCGCCGACCTCGTTGGAGACACAGGACAGGGTGTGGTCCAGCTCCTCCAGAGGTTCGCGCAGCAGGTCGTCGAAGGTGATGAGAAGGGGGTGGTCGACCATGCCGCGGATGCGCAGGGTCCAGCGCCGTGGGTCGATGCGGGGCAGGGTGAGGGCAGTGTCCACGCGGTAGAAGTCGGGGTTGGGGGTGACGAACGGGGACAGGCCCGGGACGTTCGGGTGGAGCGTGGCGGCCGGCGGCGGCAGTGGTTCGGCGGCCGGGGGGATGCGGACGGCGTCGCGGGCGGCGCCGATGTCGTGGCGGCGGTCCGACAGGACACGGCCGCCGACACCGGCGAGTGCGCCGGCGGCGATCACCCCGCCGGTTGCGGAAAGCACCGCACGGCGGGAGGTAGCCGCAGGCTCGGCAGGCGGTTTCCCGCTCTCCGGGCGCATGGTCGGCGAGTCGCCGGATGCCGCCGTCGTTGTCGTGGAGGCACGGAGTACGAGCGCCAGGAAGAGGACGGTTGCCGCGCCGGTCAGGCCGGCGGCCAGGGCCGGCGATGCGTCCGCGGCACCGGCTTCGGGCCGGGAGAGGGCGGCCCAGGTTCCGAGCAGCCCGAAGGCCACGAAGACGCCCGCCCCGAGCGCGGGGCGGCGCGCGGCCAGCATCCCGGCGAGCGCGGCGAGCAGGGCCATCGTCAGGTGGATCCCGCCGAGCAGCACCGTCTTGTCGCGGGTGCCGAACGTGCGGATGGCGTACTCCTTGAGCGGAGTCGGCGTCAGGTCGATTGCCGAGGAGCCGACCGCGATGACCGGCGCGGTGTCAGGTCCGCTGAAGGCGGCTACCAGTTCGCCGGCGCCGAGCGCGGCCACCGCGGCGGCCCACCCGGTCGCAGCCGCCGCACCGGCGCGCAGAATCCGCCCCCGACGGGGCGCGGAACGCGGTGAGGGCTGGGTTGCGTCGTTGCTCACACCCCCCATTCGTCGCACCCGGCGGGCCGGATGGGTGCGTTCTCACCAGCGGACCGGGCAGGGGCGCGGGGCAGCGGCGAGGCCGCTTTGACCGTGCCGGCAGATCGCACAGCGGGGCAGGGCAGGCCGTCGGTGGTGCTGATGGCGCGGTGGCCGTTGTGGAGGGTGCCGGCGTCGGCGGCGGGGCAGACAGCCTGGGCCAATCCGACGGCCCGCCGGTCACGAAGACCAGATGCCAGCAGTTCTGTACACCTGGCCGGTGCTCCGCCCCCGGCCTTGTCGTGGGGAGGCTCATGATGCCCGCCGTCCGTCCGTGGGGATCGCCGCCCGCCCGTTGCCTCCGAGGAGCGGTCGGATGAGCGCCGTCGTCCACCTGTCGGGCTCGGGACGGCCGGGCCCGGACCTCAAAGAGCTCCTCACCAGAGTCGCCCGCGGCGACCAGGACGCCTTCTCCCGGCTGTACGACACGGTGGCCGCCCCGGTGCTGGGCCTGGTGCGACGGGTGCTGCGGGACCCTGCCCAGTCCGAGGAGGTCGCCCAGGAGGTGCTGCTGGAGGTCTGGCGCACAGCCGCCCGCTACCGGGCCGAGCGCGGCGAGGTGATGCCGTGGGTGCTGACGATCGCCCACCGGCGCGCGGTGGACCGGGTCCGCTCGGCGCAGGCCGCCGCCGACCGCGACCAGCGCGCGGCTGCCGCCTCCGGCACCGTCGAGTTCGACGAGGTCGCCGAACAGGTCGAGAGCAGACTGGAACGCGAACAGGTGCGGCGATGCATGAAGTCGCTCACCGAACTCCAACGCGAGGCGTTGACGCTGGCGTACTACCGCGGCTACACCTACCCCCAGGTCGCCGACGTCCTCGGTGCCCCGCTGGGCACCATCAAGACCCGCATGCGCGACGGACTGATCCGCCTGCGCGACTGCCTGGGGGTAGGAACATGAGCGCCGCCGACCTGCACACCCTCACCGGCGCCTACGCCGCCCACGCCCTCGACCCCGCCGAGAGCGCCGAGTTCGAACGCCACCTGGCCAACTGCGCGGCCTGCGCCCAGGAAGTCGCCGAGTTCGCCGCCACCCTCGCCCGGCTCGGCGCCGCCCAGGCCCTCCTCCCCCCACCGGCCCTGAAAGACCGGGTGATGGCCGCGCTGCCGACGCTGCGCCAGGAGGCCCCGCACGTCGCTCCCGCCCCGGGACGCCGGCGCGGCCGCCTCAGCAGGAGCTGGGCGAAGCTCGCTCTGGCGGCCTGTCTGGCGCTGGCCGTCGGCGCCGGCGCCGTGGCCGTGCAGCAGAACCAGCAGACCGAGCAGGCACGGGCCCGCGCCACCGCGCTCCAGCAGCAGCAGGACCGTTTCGCCGGCCTCCTCACCGCGCCCGACGCCCGCACCGCCACCGGTGCTGCCACCGGAGGCACCGGCGTGGGCACGGTGGTGTGGTCGAACAGCCGCGGCCAGGCCGGCTTCCTGGCCTCCGGTATGCCCGCCCCGGCCGAGGGCAGCACGTACGAGCTGTGGTTCGACGACGCGGGGACGATGCGCCCGGCCGGCCTGCTGCCCACCGGCAACGGCGTCCTCCTGCTGACCGGGCCACTGGACGGGGCACGCGGCATCGGCGTCACTGTCGAACCGGCGGGCGGCTCCGCGCACCCCACCACGCCGCCGGTCATGCTCCTGTCCTTCACCTGACCCGAGCCGGCCCGATCGGCCGCCTGCCGGCCGGTCACGCGGCCGGCAGCGGACGATCCGCCGGCTGCGTGGCGATGTGGTCGAATGAGCCGGTCTCGGCCTGGGTGACGATGTCGGCGAACTGTGCGGCGCTCAGCTGGATCTGCCGTCTTCGATATCGACGGCACCCTGGTCGACAGCAGCACCGTCACCACCGACGCCGTCCGCGGCGGCTTCGCCGACCCGAAGGCAGCGGCACCCTACTGTGGGCGCGGCGAGGCCGGCGGGATGCTCACTGCTCCCCCACCTCAGTCGATCTTCCTCGGTGTCGGATCCGTTAGCATGCGTCGTTGGTTTTCGAACACACGGGCTGGCCGGTCGTCGGTCCGCCCGCACGGGGGGCATGCATGGCAGACACTGACGCGGGCTTGCAATTCAAAGTCAATCCTGCCGAACTGGACGGCTGCGGACAGAGCGCGCAGCACATCGGGGGCCTGATACCGGGCGAGACGTCGAAGCTCGCGGAGCCGTGCAACCAGGCCGCCGGTGGTCTGAAGGGCTGGCAGACGGCCACCGCCATCCAGAACTGCGGGACGAACTGGAAGACGCTGCTGGACAAGCTCGCCGGTGACATGGGCGACGTCGGCACCAAGCTCGCCACCACGGCCACCTACTACCGTCAGGCCGAGCAGAACGCCCACAACAGCATGCGCAACCCGGCCGCCCCGGTCCCGGACGAGCCGGACCCGTTCGGCACGACGGTCGTCCCGGGCCCCGTGAAGCCCTCCAGTGCGAAGGCAGCCGAGTAGCCCGATGGACATCAAGACGCTGTACGACGCCGACATCATCAACATCACCATCGCGAAGAACGCCTTCGACACGCTCTACTCGGCGTTCGGCCGGCACATCGAGTCCTGGCAGCACGAGGTCGCCGACCGGCTCACCAACTCGCACTGGACCGGCACCGCGTCCGACCACGCCCAGGCCCGGATCCGCTTCCTGGGCACCGAACTCCAGTCCGCGCACAGTGAGCTGGATCTCGTCGGCAAGGCCCTCGCCACGGCGGCCGAGCAGTTCGCGCTGGCCCAGTCCCACCTGGTCTACGCCCTCGACGACGCCAAGGCCGCCAAGCTCAACGTCACTCCCGAGGGCACCATCACCTGGGACAAGGAGCCCACGTCCGCGAACTACGCGGGCGCCGGCGCCGAGACGACGGCCATCGCGATCAGCAACCGCATCACCGCCGCACTCAACGAGGCCGCCCACGCGGACCAGGAACTCAGCGCGCGGCTGAACCACTTCGCGACCAACGCCGGCAACGGCACCGGCCTGGACGCCGCCACCGTGGCCCAGGACCTGGCCGCCCAGACCGGGAGGGAGCAGATACCGCCCGCAGGCACCGAGCCGGCCGGCGTCAAGAAGTGGTGGGACGGCCTCACCGACACCGAGCAGCAGAAGTTCCTCCACGAGCACCCCGACCAGATCGGCAACCTCGACGGCGTCCCCGCGGCCGTCCGTGACCAGGCCAACCGGGTCAACCTGAGGAACCTGATCAAGGACCGCGAGACCCAACTCGCCAACCTCGGCCCCGAGCCGACGAGGTACCTGAGCGTCGCCGACATGAACGGCGCGCCGGTGGAGAACCCCGACTACACGGTGTGGAAGCGCAAGCACGACGCCCTGCAGGAGAAGCTCACCGGCTTCCAGTCCATTCAGAAGCGGCTCGACGGCAAGTTCGAAGGTGGTGGCGGGCCGGGCTCCGAGCCGCCACTGCTGCTGCTGGGGATCGGCGATCAGGGGCAGGGCCGCGCGATCCTGTCCTGGGGCGACCCGGACAAGGCCCGGAACGTCTCCTCGATGGTGCCCGGGCTGAACAGCAACCTGGCCGGCGCCGGAAACGGCGACGCCATGACGGCGAAGCGCATCTACGAGTCCGCGGAGAGCAGCGCGCGGGCCAACAGCGAGACGCCGAGCATCGCGTCCGTGTTCTGGCTGGGGTACGACGCGCCGCAGTTGGACGGCCCCTCGGTGCTCCTGCAGGACCGGGCGGAGGAGGGCGGGGCCGCGTACAACAAGTTCCTCACCGGACTCCGGGCCACCCACGAGGGCGCCCCGGCGCACATGACCGCGCAGGGGCACAGCTACGGCTCCCTGGTGGTCGGGAAAGCGACCCAGCACCCCGGCGGCCTGCCCGTCGACGACATCGTCCTGGTCGGCAGCCCGGGCGTCGGGGTGGACAAGGCAACGCAGCTCGGGATCGGTGCGGATCACGTGTACGTCGGCACCGCCAAGTACGACCCCGTCGCGGACGCGCCGTCCCCCGGGATGCTCATCCCCGGTTGGGCCGCGGTCGAGGCGTTCACGAATCCCGACGGATCGTGGCACGGCACGGACCCGGCCAGCGAGAGCTTCGGCGGGCAGCGCTTCTCGGTGGCGGACGGGACCGTGACCGACTCCCACGACAACTACTTCGGGAAGGACCACAAGGGCGGTGACTCGCTCCCCAACATCGGGAAGATCGTGAGCGGCCACGGGAACACGATCACCAGGGAGGACCCGAGGTGAAGGCCGCGGTACGACGCACGGCCGTGCCGGGGGTGCTGCTGGCGCTCCTGGTCGGCTGGTACGCCTGGCCTGAGCCGGAGAAACCCACCGTGCCGGTCGACCAGGCACAGCACCGGATCGAGGCCGAGCTCGCCGATATCGCCGGGGCCTTCCACCCGGGGCTCCAGTGGGCCACGCCGAAGTACAGCAGCGATCCCGAACTGACAGGACTCTGCGGGACGTCCGGGTGCAAGAGGACGGGGCGGGCGGAGATGTCCGCCCGCCAGGCGGCCCGAGTCCGGATCACCCCTACGCGGAATCAGGAGCCGCTCGACGTCGTCCAGGCGCTCTGGACCGGGAAGGGCTACTCGGTCGAGCGCAACAAGGGCTCAGTGGAGGTGAAGGGCTCAGGGTTCAGCCTCCGGTTCGTCGCGGGAGTGGAGGGCTGTGCCGAGGTGTGGGCTTCCGTGTTCGATGTCACCGACATCGGCGATCGCGAGTGGATCGACAGGTTCGGCCCGGGAGGGCAGGCCTACGCCGCCACCTGCGCGACGGTCGACGACCCCTACTGGTCGCACTGACGCCGCGAGCCCGCCCGGCCCGGCCTCCTCGGGCCGTGCGGGCTGAGGCGGTACGTGGTGCGCCCGTGCTGGGGCGGGACGATCCGCCCCCAGGTTGTCGGAGCCTCCGCGCGCGAGGGAGACCTGCGTGCCGGGGCACTCTGGCTACGCTTGGGTCTCCCAACCGTACGCGAGCAACGACTTCGTCCACCGCGCCTCCGAGACCCGGTTCCCGGCGCTCGAAGCGGCCCAGGAAGACAACATGGCCTCCCCCTTCTCCGACCCGACGTTCTACCGGGACCGCTACCCGACCTACGCCGCGCTGCGCGAGCGCTCCCCCGTCCTGCCCGTCCCCATGGACGGCAGTATGGGGACGGCGGTCGTCATCACCGGCTACGAACAGGCGCGAGAAGCCCTCACCGCGGGTCTGTCCAAGGACGCTTCGGCGTACTTCGCCGACCGCCCGTCCGGACGCTCGCTCCACCCCGCGGTCGCCCGCACGATGCTTCACACCGATCCGCCCGCACACTCCCGGCTGCGTCGTCTGGTCGTCCGGGCGTTCACGCCCGGGACCGTGGACGGCCTCCGGCCCTACATCCGAGCGCTCGCCGAGCAGTTGGTAGGACCGTGGGAGCCCGGCGCCGAGGTCGATCTGATCGCGGATCTCGCCGGCCCGCTCCCGGTCACCGTGATCTGCCAGCTCCTCGGGGTCCCGCCCGTCGATCGGGACCGGATCCGCAGCTGGTCCACCGACCTGTTCGCCACCGGTGACCACGCGAGGATCGACGAGGCCTCCCATGCCCTCGCCGACTACATGACCCGGCTGATCACCGCCAAGCGCGGCTCCCCGGACACCGCTCTCCTCTCCCAGCTGATCGCCGTCCGCGACGCCGACGGCGACCACCTCAGCGAGGAAGAGCTGGTCTCCCTGGGCCTCCTGCTCCTGGTCGCCGGCCACGAGACGACGACGGCTGCGATCGGCAACGCCGTCCTCGCTCTGCTCCGGCACCCGGACGACCTGGAACACCTCCGAGCCGGCCCGCACCGGATCCCCACCGCTGTGGACGAGTTGCTGCGCTACGACTCGCCCGTGAGCGTGGCCACGTGGCGCCACGCCCCCGAGGCGGTACGACTGGGCGACACCGAAGTGGCGGCCGGCACCCCCGTGTTCGTGTGCCCCGGCGCCGCCAACCGCGATCCCCGCAGGTTCACCGACCCGGACCGGCTCGTCCTCCAACGCCCCGACGCCGCCCAGCACCTCGCCTTCGGCCACGGCATCCACCGCTGCCTGGGCGCACCGCTCGCCCACGCCGAGGTCGAGACCACGCTGCGGGTCCTGCTGGAGCGCTTCCCTGGCATGCGGCTGGCCGTGCCCGCCGAGGAGCTGCAGTGGCGCCACTCCCGCCTCGTCCGAGGGCTCGCGTCACTTCCCGTCGTGCTGTAGGCACATCCGCGCGACTCTCGAAGGCTGACCGGTGGCGGCCGCATCCGCCCGTCCGGCAGGCCACCCTGGTCCGGGAACCCGACGTGAGCGGCCGTCGACGGGCGCCGCCCCTCGGTAGCGGCCGTCGCGGGGCGCGATCGGCTGCGAGCCGATCGTCTGATCGCCTCCGTCAGGTGGTCGGCGGGGTCTGGTCGGCGGGCTGGACCGGACGGGGGCTCCGTGGGTGGGTCCGGCCGTGTCGGCCCGGGTTGGGGTGAGGGGGTTACGTACGGTCGGCGGACCGTGCGCAGTTCCCCCGAAGGAGGCCGACAGCGGTGCAACGCAAGTGGTGGACGCTGATCGCGGTCACGGTCGCGACGTTCATGTTGTTGCTCGACATCACCGTGGTCAACGTCGCTCTGCCGTCCATCCGCAAGGACCTGGGCGCGAGCTTCACCGACTTGCAGTGGGTGTTCGACGCCTACGCGCTCTCGCTGGCCGCTCTGGTGCTGACGGCCGGTTCGCTGGCTGACCGGCTCGGGCGGCGTCGGGCTTTCGCGGCGGGGCTGGTGGTCTTCTCCGGGGCCTCGCTGCTGTGCGCGCTGGCGCCGAATCCGGTCTTCCTCAATGTCTCGCGTGCGGTGCAGGGCGTCGGCGGCGCGGTGATGTTCGCGGTGTCGCTGGCCCTGGTCGCGCAGGAGTTCCCGCCCGGGCGTGAGCGCGGCACGGCGATGGGCATCTACGGGGCCACCATCGGGATTGCCGTCGCGGTGGGGCCGCTGGTCGGCGGGGCGCTCACGGACTCGCTCGGCTGGGAGTCGATCTTCTACCTCAATGTGCCGATCGGGGCGGCCGCCCTGGTCGTCACCTACCTCAAGCTGGCCGAGAGCCGCGACCCGAACGCCACCCGGATCGACTGGCCCGGGGTCGCGGCGTTCAGCAGCGGGCTGTTCCTGCTCGTCCTGGCGCTGGTGCGGGGCAACGCCGAGGGGTGGGGCAGCGCGCTGATCGTGGCGCTGTTCGTCGGCGCGGCCGTCCTGCTCGCCGTCTTCGTGTGGATCGAACGCCGTGTGCCCGAGCCGATGCTGCCGCTCGGGCTGTTCCGTCGGCACGCTTTCACCGGTGTGCAGTTGGCCGCGTTCGCCGTCTCCAGCTCGCTGTTCGCGCTGTTCCTCTATCTGACGCTGTACCTGCAGGA
Organism: Kitasatospora sp. NPDC051164; assembly: GCF_044455625.1. NCBI lineage: Bacteria > Bacillati > Actinomycetota > Actinomycetes > Kitasatosporales > Streptomycetaceae > Kitasatospora > Kitasatospora sp. NPDC051164. The sequence continues at coordinate 43,504 of NZ_JBITFB010000021.1, forward strand.
CTATCTCGGGCTTTCGCCGTTCGCGGCGGGGGTACGTTACCTGCCGATCACGGTGCTCAGTTTTCTCGTGGCACCGGTGGCCGGGGTCCTGCTCTCCCGGGTGCCGGCCCGGCTGATGCTCTGCGTCGGGCTCGTCGCGGTCGGTGCGGGCATGCTGCTGATGGGCGACATCCAGCCCGAAGACACCTGGACCGGGCTGCTGGCCGGCTTCCTGGTGGGCGGCGCGGGTGTCGGGCTGATCAACCCGGTGATCGCCGATGTCGCGGTGAGCGTGGTGCCCAAGGAGCGGAGCGGCATGGCAGCGGGCATCAACGACACCTTCCGGCAGGTCGGGATCGCGGTCGGCATCGCCGTCTGGGGGGCGATCTTCGTCGGCCGGGGCTCCCACAAGGTCCGCGAACTGGCGGCGGGCACGCCGATCGCGGAGGGGTCCCGTCCTCGCGAGCTGATCGAGGCCGCTTCTTCCGGCAGTCTGCCGCAGGTGCTCGCCGGGCTTCCCGAGCCGGCTCGGGCGGCCGCGTCGGCCGCCGCCCGGGCCGGTTTCCTGGACGGCCTGAACCTCGTGCTGCTGCTCGGCGGACTGGTCAGCCTGGCGGGCGCGGGCCTCGCGCTCTGGCTGGTCCGGGAGAGCGAGATCGACCGCCAGGAGACCGGTCTTCCGGAGACGGCCGACGGTCAGGGGACCAGCCCTCGGGGGACCGGCCGTCCGGAGGCGTAGGGCCGCCGGGGCGCCTCAGCCCTGGTACTGGACGACGATCTTGGTGAACTCGTACGGGGACTGGGTGATGCCGCTGCAGGCGTCGGCGTCCGTGCCGGAGCCGCAGGCCCGGTCCCGGTTGACGGCCCAGAAGGCGAAGCGGGCGAGGTGGTGCTGCTTCGCGTATCCGAGGATGGTGCGGAAGTCGCCGGTGGTGACGGTCTCCCCCGCTTCGTCGGTCCTGCCGTTCATCGAGGAGACGCCGATGTGCCGGTACGCGGCGTCGTCGCTGTAGCCGTACGCGCTCTTGACCGCAGCTTTCAGTCCGTCGAGCGCGCCGACCGTCGCCTGCCCCATGCTGCCGCTGTGGCCGCCGAAGTCGAAGGGCATCACCACCCAGCCGTCGTTCGCCAGGCCGGCGGCGGCGCCCCGCTTGATGAGGTCCTTGCCGTTGGCGTCCGGGCCGCTCGGCGTGGTGCCCATGGTGACGTAGGTGACGATGCCCGGGTTCTTGGTCTTGACGATCTTGAGCGCGTCGACCACGCGCTGACGGACCGTCGCGTTGCCGAACTCGGTGTTCTCGATGTCGATGTCGAGCGCCTTCAGCTGGTAGGCGTCGATCACCTTCTGGTAGGCACCGGCCAGCGCGCTCGCGCTGGTGCACTTCTCGCCGAGCTTGTTCCCGCTCCACCCGCCGACCGAGACCACGATGTCACCGCCGGCTGCCCGGATCGACTTGATGGCGGCCTCGTCGGAGCCCCCGGCGAGCGCCCGGCTGCCGTCCCACTTCGGGGTGCACCCGCCGTCGGAGAGGATGAACGCCAGGGTGAACCACTTGACCCCGGCCGCCTTCATCACGTCGACCGGCTTCTGCGGGTTGCCCCAGCCGAGGTACTCGTACGGTGCGGCGGCCATCCCGGGCACGGCCGTCGCGGCGGGGGCCGCCGCCGCAGGGAATGCCGACGTGGGGGCCGCCGCCGCGGAGGTCGCGGGGGCCAGCAGGAGCGCGGCCGGGGCGAGGGCGGTGGCGAGCAGCGGGGCGGTGAGACGGACTCCGATGGTCTTGCGCATGCCAACTCACTTTCGTCGAGCCAGGAATACGGTGACGGTGGGTCAGGGAGGCAGGAGCGGTCCACCCGTGCGGACGACGGCTGTCCGCCGACGGGTGTCTCACAGGATCGGGGCACGAGGCCCCGGGGTCAATGGCTTTCGTTAGGAAAGTTTCCCAACGATTGCCGCCCGGCCCACCGCGACCGATCCGGACCGCCGCGACCGACCCCGGTCAGCCGCTCCAGGAGGAGCCCGAGGTGGTCGTCCGTACGCCCGGGGCCGTGCTGCCGCCCGTGGTGCCGCTCGCCGGGCCGCTCGCCGGGCCGGCGGAGGTGCGCGGCGCGGCCGGGCCCGTGGAGGCCGCCGGGGCGTGGTGCGCGGTGGTGGTGCGGCGCGCGGCGGGGGCGGTCACGGCGGCGGGCTCGTCGCCGCGCGGCGTGACCCGCTCGATCCGCAGCACCAGGTTGCGGTCCTGCCGGTCGCCGGCTTCCTCGCGGTTGCGGCTGTGCACGACCTGCGTTTCCACGCCCCGAATCTCCTGCCAACGGCCCTGGACGGCACGGATGTTGGGGCACCACTCGCCCTGGTCGCGGTGCTCCAGGTCGAGCTGCCAGCTCTCCGCCTCGACGGTGTGGACGGCGCCGACCTCGCCGGGGATCTCCACCGGCGCGGCGCCCCGGACGGTCACCACCGCCCGCTGCGGATACCGTCCCTCCACCGCCGTCACCGTGATCCGGCTCGCGCCCTGGTACCTGGCCATCGCTGTTCTCCCGTGTCCGTCCTCGTGCCGGCTGCCGACCGGCCTCAGCCGGTACCACGGACGGCGCATCGTCCGGGGTTCGATCGGCTCGGATCCGGCCTGAACCGCGCGGCGCACGACATCCGTTCCACGGGGGCTCCCGACCTGCGCGGAGCGCCGCCACGCCCGCGGAGCGGAGCTCAGCGGTGGCGCGGCCGCGACAGGCCGCAGGGGGCCGTGCCGGGGGTGCCCGGGGTGCCGGGGGCCGTCGTGTCCCAGACGTGCAGGGCGGCGAGGGCGGCGGTGCGTTCGGGCACGGTGGGCCGGGTGCCCTCCGGGGTGAGCAGGTAGTCGGCGACCGGGGTGAGCAGCAGGGTGGCGGCGCCCGCCGGGAGGAGGACGGCCTCGTCCCACTGGTGCCGGGTGACGGTGCGGCGCAGCAGGGTGCCGTGGCGCGGTCGGAGCGGGCGGGTGGTGGTCCGGCGGCGCTGGAGTTCGGGGGCGACCTCGGCCTCCAGGACGGTGCGCACGCCCGCGAGGGAGCCCAGCGGCAGGTGTTCGGCGGCGAGGTCGAGCAGGGCGACGGTCTCCGGGGCGAGCCGGTAGGCGGCGACCACGGCGGCGGTCTCGACGGGTTCGAAGGGCTGCCCGGTCAGGTGTGCCACGTCGAGCACGTCGCCCGCGTGGAAGGTGCGGCCGAGGCCTTCCTCGGCAAGGGCGATCAGGCCCTCGACGTGGTCGTCGGCGGCCAGGTAGGGGCGGACCGGGACGGTCGCGAGGTCGCCGGCGAGGGCGGCGGTGGCGAGCCGTACCTGGTACCAGGGGTCGAGCAGCGGGTCCTCGGCCGGCCAGCGCACGGTGACGGCGGTGTGCCGGGGGCGCTCGCCGAGCAGGGTGACCTCCACGGACTCCACCGGGTGGTCGGTGACCAGCCGGTTGACGGCCTGCCAGAGGGCGGCCTCGGTGGGGCTGACGAGGGTGAGCTCGCCCAGCGGCCGGGGCAGGTCGGACGGGTAGTAGCCGGCCAGCGGGAGGTCCCGGATCGGGCGGACTCCGGTGGCGCCGGCGAGGTCGCGGGCGAGCCGGGCGTAGCAGTCGGAGCGGTCCCGGGCGCGCCGCAGTTCGGCCCGGGCGTGGTCGCCCATCCGGACGTCCTCCCGGGCGAGCGCGGCGAGCACCAGGTACGGAAGGCCGCGGACGGCGCGGGCGCGTTGGAGCAGTTCGACCGGTCCGACGTCCGGGTCGACGTCGAGCAGCCGGTAGAGCAGGTCGGTGTTCACGGGCGTCCGCCTCCGAGAGCTGGGGTGGTCGCCGGGCAGCGGTCCGGCGGCCGGGGGTGTGGCGGGCCCGGCGGGTCGTGCCGGGCCGACGGCAGGGGAGCCACACCACTGAGTGTGGTGACGGTCGATCAACACGGGATCACCACCGGGTCGACGATCTCTCGACAGCCCCCGGGGTGCCGTGGGTTGATAGGGGCTCATCAATCGGGGGGAAGCACGTGCGCGGGCGGGGGCGAGCACATGAGGCGGGCAGGTGCAGGAATGGGTGATTTCCGGTTCTCGGTGCTGGGACTGATGCGGGCCCAGCGTGGCACTACCGTACTGAAGGTCGGAAGTCCGCAGCAGCAGGCGATGTTGGCGGTGCTGCTGCTCCGGCCGGGACACGGCGCGAGTGCCACGGACCTGATCGACGCCCTGTGGGGTGAGGAGCCTCCGGGCACCGCGATGACGACGGTGCGGACGTACGCCTGGCGGTGGCGCAAGGTCCTCCACGGCGAGGAGTCGGACGCGCCGAACGTGCTGACCTCGTTCGGGGACGGCTACCGGCTGGTGCTGCCCAAGCACGCCGTGGACGCGGCGCAGGCCGAGGAGCTGGCGGCACAGGCCGAGCGCACGGCGGCCGCCGGACAGCCGCAGCAGGCGCGCGACCTGCTGAACCAGGCGCTGGACCTGTGGCAGGGCGAGCCGCTGGCCGGCATCCCCGGGCCGTTCGCGCAGCGCCAGCGCCAGCGGCTGGAGGAGCTGCAGCTGACCCTGCTGGAGGAGCGGATCGCGCTGGACCTGACGCTGGGCCGGTACTCCCGGTGCATTCCGGAGCTGACCTCGCTGACCACCGAACACCCGCTGCACGAGCGGGCGTACGGGCTGCTGATGCGCGCGCTGTACCAGGCCGGGCGGCAGGCGGACGCCCTGGCGGTCTACCGGAGTGTGCGTCAGTTGTTCCTGGCCGAACTGGGGGTGGAGCCCGGGGTCGAGCTGGACCTGCTGCACCGGCGGATCCTGGAGGGCGACCCGGCGCTCGCCGCCCCGAAGCCCGCCGCTCCGGCGCCCGCCGTGGCGCCCGCCGCGCCCCCGGCCGGCCCGGCGGAGCCGGCCGCTGCCGAGCCCGCCCCGCCGGAGCCGCCTGTCGATCCGGTGGCGGCACCGCCAAGACCGGCCCAACTGCCGCCCGATGCGGCAGACTTCACCGGCCGCACCGTCCTCGTCGAACGGCTGGGCGAGGCCCTCGGTACCCCGGGGCAGCAGGCGCTGGTGATCGCCACCGTGGTCGGCATGGGCGGAGTCGGCAAGACCGCGCTGGCCCTGCACGTCGCCCACCGCGTCCGCGAGACCTACCCCGACGGTCAGCTCTACGTCGACCTGCGGGGCGCCGACCCCACCCCGGCCGACCCGGAGGCGGTGCTCAGCGCCTTCCTGCTGGCCCTCGGAGTGTCGGCCGACGCGGTACCGGAAGGGCTGGACGCCCGCTCGGCGCTGTTCCGCTCCGCGGTGGACGGCCGACGGCTGCTGCTGGTGCTCGACAACGTCCACGACACCGCGCAGATCCGGCCCCTGCTGCCGGGCGCGGTCGGCTGCGCCGTACTCACCACCAGCCGCACCCGCCTCTCCGGCATACCCGCGACCGTCCAGACGGACCTCGACGTCTTCGAGCCCGAGGAGGCGCTCGAACTCCTGGGCCGCACCATCGGCGCCGAACGGCTGGCCGCCGAGCCGGAGGCCGCCCGGGACCTGCTGCACGTCTGCGGCCACCTGCCGCTCGCGGTGCGGATCGTGGCGGCCCGGCTGGCCGCCCGGCCGAGCTGGACGGTGCAGACGCTGGGCCGCCGGCTGGCGGTGGAACGGCGACGGATCGACGAGCTGCGCATCGGAGACCTGGCGGTGGAGGCCGCCTTCGAACTGAGCTACCGCCAGTTGACGCCCGCCCAGGCCCGCGCCTTCCGGCTGGTCGCCTCGGTGGACGGCCCGGACATCGGCCTGGCCGCCGCGGCCGCCCTGCTGGACCTCGACGAGTACGACGCCGAGGACCTGCTGGAGGCCCTGGTGGACGTGGCGATGATGGAGTCGCCCTTCCCCGGCCGCTACCGCTACCACGACCTGCTGCGCGCCTTCGCCCGGCGCCGGCCCGACGCCCCGGGCGCGGCCGTCGAGGCCCGCGACCGGCTGCTGGACCACCTGCTGGCCACCGCGTGCGCGGCCTTCCAGCACGCCGTCCCCGGGGATCCGGCGGCCGGTGCGCTCGGGCCCGCCCGCAGTGCCGGGGTGGAGCTGGGCGGCCCGGACGGTGCCCGGGCCTGGGCCGAGGCGGAGGGCTCCGGGGCGATCGCGCTGGCCGCCCAGGTGGCCGCCTGGACGGTGGCCGAGGCCCCCTCCCCCGGCCCCGTCCCCGCTACCGCCGACGCCGTCCCCTCCGACGCCGACTCCGGTCCCGGCGCCCGGGACGCCCTGCCGGACCCGCTGCGCGCCGCGATCGACCTGCTGATCGCGCTCACCCCCTTCGCCCTCGCCCCGCCCGGCCGCCAACTCGCCACCACCGCCGAGGCCCTCGCCGACGCCGCCACCCACCGCGCCGACCACCGGGCAGCCGGTCGCGCGCACTTCCTGCGCGGCAACGTCGCGCTGGCCGCCACCCGGCTGGAGGAGGCCGAAGCGGCCGCCCGCCTGGCCGTGGCCGCCTCCCGCTCGGCCGGCGACACGGTGATCCTGCGCCAGGCGCTGAACGACCTCGGCCTGGTCTGCCAGTTCCTCAGCCGCTACGACGAGGCCGTCGAGCACTACGACGAGGCCCTGCTGCTGGCCCGCGAACTCGGCCACCGCTCCGGGGAGCTGGTGACGACGGTCAACGCCGCGCTGGCCCGGGTGCGCAGCGGTCGGGCCGCCGAGGCGGTGGCGATCTGCCACGAGGCACTGGCCGAACTGCGCACCCGCAACGACGATCCCGGGCGGGCGTACACGCTGTACGTGCTGGGGCTGGCGCTGCACGGGCTGGAGCGGCACGAGGAGGCGGTCACCTGGTTCGGCGAGTGCCTGGCGGTGGCCTCGGCGGCCGGTCTGCAGGCCCGGGCCGCGCACGCCCGCTACCGGTTGGCGGACAGTCTGCGGTCGCTGGGCCGGACGGAGGAGGCACTGGAGCACGCCGGGCAGGCGCTGGCGCTGTGCGAGGAGCTGGGGGCCGAGAGGGACCACGCGCAGGCGCTGGTGGTGCTGGGCCGGACGCTGGCGGACCTGGGACGCGGGGCCGAGGCGCGGGGGCGGTGGCGGGAGGCGCACGCGATCTTCGTCCGCCTGGGGCTGCCGGACGCCCACGAGGTGGCGGGGCTGCTCGCTCCGGGCGGGGACGGCGTCCCGTCGGCTCGGGACGGGCGGCGGGAGGACGAGCGGGAGGCGGCGGCCGTGCCGCTGACCGGTCGCTGCTGAGTCAGTGCTGTTGCCCTGCCGATTCACGGCTGACCCAGGGCTGGCCCAGGGCTGATTCACGGCTGATTGGCTGCGAAGAATCGATCCTGCAATGGGACCGGCCGCTCGCTCAGGAGCCGGTGCTGTTCCAGTCGGGGGTGCTGCCGTGCCCGGTGGTGGCGGTCGGGCTGGGGGTGGCGGGGGTGGGCGTCGGCGTCGCGTCGCCGACCACCACCGTCGCCGTCCCGGTGCCGGCCGTCTCCGCCACCGCGGCCGTGCCGGCCAGGCCGGCCCCCAGGGCGACGACCACCCCGAGGCCGACGGTGAACAGCCGGAGGCGGGCGGGGGCGGTGGCCGGACGCTGCGTCATCTCTGGTGCTCCTTTGGTGTCTTCCCCGGTCGGGAAGGTCTCCGTCGTGGTGTGGCACCAGTCTTGCGAGGGCCGGTCAACGGTCGATCTACGGCGGAGCACCGTTGGTCACCGGGGCCCGGTTCAGGCCGCCTCGCGGATCTCCAGGGTGCAGCACTTCACGCTGCCCCCGCCCTTGAGCAGCTCGCTCAGGTCCATCCCGATCGGCCGGAACCCGCGCTCGCGCAGCCGCGCCGCCAGACCCACGGCCGCTTCGGGCAGCACCACGTGCAGGCCGTCGCTCACCGCGTTGAGCCCGAACACCTCGGCGTCCGTCTCGCTCACCAGCAGGGCGTCCGGGAAGAGCCGGCGCAGCACGGTCCGGCTGCCGGGCGAGAACGCCTCCGGGTAGTACATGATCTCGTCGCCGTCGAGCACCGAGAGCGCGGTGTCCAGGTGGTAGAAGCGCGGGTCGACCAGCTCCAGGCCGACCACCGGCCGGCCGAAGAACTCCTGCGCCTCCGCGTGCCCCTCGGCCACGCTGCGGAAGCCCCGCCCGGCCAGCACGAAGCTCGCGGTCAGCAGGAGGTCGCCCTCGCCTTCGTTGACGTGCTCCGGGTCGTGCGTCGCGAAGCCCCGGTCGCGGAACCACTCCAGGTAGGCGGGGCCCTCGGCGGCCCGCTCGGCGTTGCGGAAGCGCGCCCCGAGCACCCGGCCGTCCACCACGGTGGCGCCGTTGGCCGCGTAGACCATGTCGGGCAGGCCGGGCAGCGGGTCGATCAGGTCGACGTGGTGGCCGAGCTCGGCGTACAGGGCGTACAGCCGCTCCCACTGGGCGACGGCGAGGTCGGTGTCCACCGGCTTGGCCGGGTCCATCCAGGGGTTGATCGCATAGGTGACGTCGAAGTGCTCCGGACGGCACATCAGGTAACGGCGCGGACGGGCGGTGCGGGTCATCGGGTCCTCCGGTGTGAGGGTGCGGGACGGTAGGGGGAGACGGTCTGGCGGGGAAGGTCAGGCGGCGGGCTCCGCCGGCCGGGTCGGGAAGTCGCGCAGGCCTCGCAGCGGGCCGGCCAGCAGCACCAGCCCGGCGGAGAGCAGCACGCCCGCCATCAGCCAGATGGTGCTGCGGGCGCCGATCACCTCGCCGAGCCAGCCCCCGAGCAGGGCGCCGACCGGGATCGCGCTGTAGTTGACGGTCGCCGAGCTGGCCCGGATCCGCCCGATCAGCTCGGGCGGGCAGTAGGCCTGCGAGAAGCTGCCGGCCAGGACGTTGCCCGCCACCACGCCGCAGACCGCGACCGCCCAGGCGAGCGCGCTCACCACGAGCGGGAGCCGCTCGCCCGCCAACGGCAGCAGCAGGATGAAGGGCGCGACCACCAGCTCGCAGACCATCAGCCCGCGCGCGGTGCCGAGCCGGCGGGCGATCCGCCCGGCCAGCATCGCCCCGGCCAGCCCGCCGACGCTCACCAGCGCGAACACCGCGCCCACCGCGCCGGGTTCGATCCCCACGCTGCGCACCAGGAAGACCGTCTGCACCGCCTGGATGCCGTTCAGCCCGAGGTTGCCGACCGCGGCGAAGCAGGCCAGCGTGCGCAGGTACGGGTCGCGCAGCAGGAACCGGACGCCCTCGCCGATCTCCTGCGGCATGCCGCGCCGTTCGGACACCGGCGGGGGGTGCTCCTCGGTCCGGATCCGCCGCAGGCAGACCGCCGACACCAGGTAGGTGAGCGAGTCGGCGAGCATCCCGCTGGCGGCGCCGAAGGCCTGGGAGAGCAGACCGGCCACGCCCGGGCCGGCGATCTCCGCCGCCGAGGCGCCGGAGCGCAGCTTGACGTTGGCCTCCAGCAGGTCGGCCTTCGCCACCAGGGTGGGCAGCACCGCCCCGTACGCGGTGGAGAAGAACACCTTCACCGCCCCGGTCAGCAGGGCCACCACCGCCAGTTGGGCGAGGGAGAGCATCCCGAGCCAGCCGGCCACCGGGACGCTGCCGAACAGCGCGAGCAGCAGCAGGTCGCAGATCAGCATCACCCGCAGCCGGGGCCAGCGGTCCACCCAGGCGCCGGCCGGCAGTCCGAGGAACAGCCAGGGCAGCCAGGAGGCGGCGTTGATCACGCCCACCGCGAGCGGGCCGGCGTCCAGGGTGACCACGGCCACCAGGGACAGCGCCACGCTCCCGACAGCCGTGCCGAGGTTGCTGGTGGTCTCACCGATCCAGAGCCGGCGGAAGTCCCCCTGGGCCCACAGGCCCCACCGGCCGCGCGGCCGGTCCGGCCGCACCGGTGACTTGATCGGGACGGTGGTGGTCATCGCGGGTCACGCTCCAAGCTTCTCGGCCAGTACGGCGGCGATCCGTGCGAGGGGTTCCGGCTGGGTCAGCTCGCCGTGCGCGCAGGCGAGCCGGTGGGGCTCGATCCGGCCGTCCAGGTACGGCCGCCAGGTCTGCTCGTACGGCCAGTCCGCGGGCTTGCCGGTGGTCGCCCCGAAGAAGACGGCGTCCCCCCGGTAGCGGTCCGGCACGTGTTCGGCCATCAGCTTGCGGTGCCGGTCGAAGACCTCGGGCAGCACCGCGACGGCTTCGCCGAGCACGGCCTTCAGGCTCTCCAGGCCGCGGCCGTCCGCCGGGTCGTGGCCGAGCGAGCGCAGCAACTCGTCCAGGGTGTCCACGGGTTCGACGACCGGGGCGTCGGCGGTGCGCGCCGCCGGGGCGCCGTCCAGCAGGGCCAGCAGGCCGACCTCGGCGCCCTCGGCCTGCAGCCGCACCGCCATCTCCTGGGCGACCACGGCGCCGAAGGACCAGCCCAGCAGGTGGTACGGGCCGGCCGGCCGCACGGCGCGGATCTGCCGCACGTAGTCCTCGGCGATCTCGGCGACGCTCGCCGGCGCACCCCCGCGCAGGCCGCGGGCCTGGAGGCCGTACACCGGCTGCTCGGGGCCGAGGTGGCGCAGCAGGCCGGAGTAGACCCAGCTGATGCCGGCGGCCGGGTGGACGCAGAACAGCGGGGCCCGGTCGCCGCCGGTGCGCAGCGGCAGCAGGACGTCCAGGGCGTCGGCCGCCGGGCCGTCGTCGAGGCGGCGGGCGAGTCCGGCCACGGTGGGCGCCTCGAACAGCGCCCGCATGCCGGGGTCCACACCGAGGGCGGCGCGGACGCGGGCGAGCAGCTTCATGGCGAGCAGGGAGTGGCCGCCGAGGTCGAAGAAGTCGTCGTCGATGCCGACGCCCTCCAGGCCGAGGGTCTCGGCGAACAGCGCGCAGAGGAGTTCCTCCTGCGGGGTCCGGGCTGCGCGGCCGCCGGTGAGCAGCCCGAAGTCCGGTGCGGGCAGCGTCGTGCGGTCCAGCTTGCCGCTGGTGGTGAGCGGCAGGGCGGCCAGCGGGACGACGGCGGCGGGCAGCATGTAGCCGGGCAGGTGGTCGGCGGCGAAGGCGCGCAGGTCGGCCGGGTCCAGCCGGCCGTCGGGGTCCAGCGGGCCCGCGGAGTCCAGCGGGCCCGTGGAGTCCAGCGGGCCGGCGGGGACCACGTAGGCGACCAGGCGCAGCCCGTCCTCGTCGGGCAGGACGGCGGCGGCGCTCACCCCCGGGTGGAGCGTCAGCACGTGCTCGATCTCGCCGAGTTCGATGCGGAAACCGCGGATCTTCACCTGGTGGTCGGTGCGGCCCAGGTACTCCACGCCACCGTCGCGGGTGCGGCGGGCCAGGTCGCCGGTGCGGTACATCCGGGCGCCCGGCTCTCCGAACGGGTCGGCGACGAAGCGCTCGGACGTGAGGCCCGGCCGCGCCAGGTAGCCACGGGCCAGACCCGCACCGGCCAGGTACAACTCCCCCGGCACCCCGGCCGGGACGGGGTTGAGGTACTCGTCCAGGACGTAGCCTCGGGCGCCCGGGATCGGGCCGCCCAGGCCGGGCCGCTCCACGGCGTCGACGGGCTGCGCGAGGGCGAAGACGGTGGCCTCGGTCGGGCCGTAGAGGTTGTGGGCGGCGGTGTCCGGTGCCGCCCGCAGGGCGGTCCAGAGGTGCTGTCCGACGGCTTCACCGCCGAGCACCAGCACCGACGGCGCGGCCTCCTCCAACAGGCCCTCCGCCAGGAGTTGTTCGGCGTAGGAGGGGGTGAGGTCCAGTGCGCCGATGCCGGTGGCGCGGACGTGCCGGACCAGGGCCGCCGGGTCGCGGCGCAACTCGTCGTCGATCAGGTGCAGCTCGTGCCCGGCGAACAGCCAGAGCAGGGGCTCCAGTGATCCGTCGAAGGTGAGCGAGGCGGTGAGCGCGACGCGCTGCCGGGCGACGCCCGCCATCACGCCCGTACGGTGGGCGGCGAGCAGCGCGGCGATGCTGCCGTGCGGCACCACGACGCCCTTGGGGCGGCCGGTGGAGCCGGAGGTGTAGATCAGGTAGGCGGCGTGGCCGGCCTCGGCGCGCGGCGCCGGGTCGGCGGTGCGGTCCTCGGAGGGCTCGGCGACGTCCAGGGTGCGCAGTCCGGCCAGCGCCTCGGGCTTGGGCCACCGGCCGTCGGTGAGGACCAGGGCGGGGGCCGCGTCGGCGAGGGTGTCGGCGATGCGGTCGGCCGGGTGGTCGGCGTCCAGCGGCAGGTAGGCGCCGCCGGACTTGAGCACGGCCAGGATCGCCACCACGCTCTCCACCGACCTCGGCAGGGCCAGCGCGACGACGCGCTCCGGGCCGACACCCGCCCCGATCAGGCGGTGGGCGAGCCGGTTGGCCCGGGCGTTCAGCTCGGCGTAGGTCAGCGCGGTGTCGCCGCAGACCAGCGCCACGGCCTCCGGGGTCTCGGCCGCCTGGGCCGCGAAGGCGGCCGGCAGCAGCGGGACCTCGGCCGGCAGCGCGCCCCCGGCGGTCGGCAGCGCGGTGTGCTCCTCGGCCGAGAGCAACTCGACCCGTCCGACGGGCAGCTCGGGCCGGGCGGCCACCGCCGCCAGCAGCCGCCCGAACCGGACGGCGATCGCCTCGACCGTCTCCCGGTCGAACAGGTCGGTGGCGAAGTCGATCGCGCACTCCAGGCCGGCGGGGGCGCCGTCCACGTCGAAGGACTCCGCGAGGCCCACGCACAGGTCGAACTTGGCGACCGACCCGCCGGAGGACACCACGGAGGCGTCCAGCCCCGCCCCGGCGAGCGGCGCCGAGTCCCCGGCGCCCTCGAGCAGCAGGATCACCTGGAAGAGCGGGTGGCGGGCCAGCGACCGGGCCGGGTTCAGCTCCTCCACCAGCCGCTCGAAGGGCACGTCCTGGTGGGCGTGGGCGTCGAGTTGGGTCTCACGGACCCGGGCCAGCAGCTCGGTGAAGCTCGGGTTGCCGGACGTGTCGGTGCGCAGCACCAGGGTGTTGACGAAGAAGCCGACCAGCTCGTCCAGGGCCTCGTCGGAGCGCCCGGCCACCACGGAACCGATCGGGACGTCCGTGCCCGCACCGAGGCGGGTCAGCAGGGCGGCGAGCGCGGCCTGGGCGGTCATGAACATCGTCACTCGGTGCTCGCGCGCCAACTCACCGAGAGCGCGGTGGAGTTCGGCGCCGAAGGGCACGACGACGCGTTCGCCCCGGTGGCTCGCGGCCACCCGGCGCGGCCGGTCGACGGGCAGTGACAGCTCCTCGGGCAGGCCGGCCAGGGCCTCGCGCCAGTAGTCGAGTTGGCGGGCGAGCAGGCTCTCGGGGTCCGTCTCCTCGCCGAGCAGTTCGCGCTGCCAGAGCGCGTAGTCGGCGTACTGGACGGGCAGCGGCGACCATGTCGGCACCGCGCCCGCGGTGCGGGCCGCGTAGGCCGTGGCGAGGTCGCGCAGCAGCGGGCCCATCGACCAGCCGTCGCCCGCGATGTGGTGCAGGACGAGGACGAGCAGGTGCTCGCCGGCCGGGGCCGGGATGACGTGGGCGCGGACGGGGAGGTCGGCGGCCAGGTCGAAGGCGCGCGCCGTGCACAGCTCCGGCGGGGTGCCGGGCGGCAGCAGCTCGACCTCGACGCGGGCCTGCGCGGCGGGCACGATCCGCTGGTACGGGGTGCCGTCCTCCTCGGCGACCAGCGTGCGCAGGCTCTCGTGCCGGGCGACCACGTCGCCGAGGGCGAGTTCCAGCGCGGCGGTGTCCAACTCCCCTGCCACGCGCAGGACGAGGGGCAGGTTGTAGAGGGCACTGGGGCCCTCCATCCGGTCGATCAGCCAGAGCCGCTGCTGGGCGAAGGACAGCGGCACCCGCTCCGGCCGTTCGCGGCCCGGGCTCAGCGCCAGGCGCTCCGAACCGGTGCCCAGGCGGACGGCCAGCCCGGCCACGCTCGGCGCCTCGAAGACGTCCCGGATGCCCAACTCCGCCCCCAGCGCGGCGCGGACCCGGCTGAGCAGCTTGGTGGCCAGCAGCGAGTGGCCACCCAGGTCGAAGAAGTCGTCGTCGATGCCGACGCTCTCCAGGCCGAGCACCTCCGCGAACAGCCCGCACAGGATCTCCTCCTGCGGCGTGCGCGCCGCCCGGCCGGCCGACAGCGCACCGAAGTCCGGCGCCGGGAGGGCACGGTGGTCCACCTTGCCGCTGCCGGTCAGGGGCAGGGCGTCGAGCAGGACGACGGCGGCCGGCACCATGTAGCCGGGCAGCGACTCGGCGGCGAACCGCCGCAGCTCGACGGCCAGTTCGGCCGCATCCTGGCGCACCCGGTCCACCCGGTCCACCTGGTCCACCGTGCAGTAGCCGACCAGCCGGCGGTCACCGGTGTCGCTCTCCCGTACCGTGACCACGGTTTGGCGGACGGCGGGGTGGCGCGCCAACACCTGCTCGATCTCGCCGAGTTCGATGCGGAAGCCGCGGATCTTGACCTGGTGGTCGGTGCGGCCCAGGTACTCCACGCCACCGTCGCGGGTGCGGCGGGCCAGGTCGCCGGTGCGGTACATCCGGGCGCCCGGCTCTCCGAACGGGTCGGCGACGAAGCGCTCGGCCGTCAGGCCCGGCCGCGCCAGGTAGCCGCGGGCCAGACCCGCACCGGCCAGGTACAACTCCCCCGGCACCCCGGCCGGGACGGGGTTGAGGTACTCGTCCAGGACGTAGCCTCGGGCGCCCGGGATCGGGCCGCCCAGGCCGGGCCGCTCCACGGCGTCCAGCGGCTGGGTGAGCGCGTACACGGTGGCCTCGGTCGGGCCGTAGAAGTTGTGGCCCGCGGTGCCCGCGGCGTCCCGCAGCCGCTGCCAGAGCGCCTGGCCGATGGCCTCGCCGCCGAGCAGCAGGAGTCGCGGCGCGGGTGTGTCCAGCAGCCCCTCCTCGATCAGCTGCTCGGTGTAGGACGGGGTGATGTGCAGGGCGTCGATGCCCGCCGCGGCGGTGTGGCGGACGAGTGCGGCCGGGTCGCGGCGCAGTTCGTCGCCGATCAGGTGCAGCTCGTGTCCGGCGTACATCCAGAGCACGGGCTCCAGGGAGGCGTCGAAGCAGAGTGAGGCGGTGAGTGCGATCCGCTGCCGGCCGTGGGCCTGCTCGGTGCCCCGGATCAGCGCGGCCCGGTGGGCGGCGAGCAGGGCCGCGACGGCGCCGTGCGGCACGACGACGCCCTTGGGGCGCCCGGTGGAGCCGGAGGTGTAGATGACGTAGGCGGCGTCACCCGGGTCGATGCCGCACTCGGGGTCGGCGGCGCTCTCGTCGGACGGCGCGGCGGCGCGGTCGTCGGACGGGTCGGCGACGCTGCCCTCGGAGGACGCGGCGACGTCCAGGGTGCGCAGCCCGGCCAGGACCTCCGGCAGCGGCCAGCGGTGGTCGGTGAGGGCGAGGGCGGGGCGGGCGTCCGCGAGCATGTGGGCGGTGCGCTCGGCCGGGTACTCGGCGTCCAGCGGCAGGTAGGCGCCGCCGGCCTTGTGGACGGCCAGCATGGCGACCACCGTCTCCGCCGAGCGCGGCAGCGCGAGGGCGACCACCGACTCCCGGCCGGCGCCCGCGGCCAGCAGGCGGCGGGCGAGCCGGTTGGCCCGGGCGTTCAGCTCGGCGAAGGTCAGGGCGGTGTCGCCGCAGACCAGCGCCACGGCCTCCGGGGTGCGGGCGGCCTGGGCCGCGAAGGCGGCCGGCAGCAGCGGGACCTCGGCCGGCAGCGCGCCCCCGGCGGTCGGCAGCGCGGTGTGCTCCTCGGCCGAGAGCAACTCGACCCGTCCGACGGGCAGCTCGGGCCGGGCGGCCACCGCCGCCAGCAGCCGCCCGAACCGGACGGCGATCGCCTCGACCGTCTCCCGGTCGAACAGGTCGGTGGCGAAGTCGAGGGCGCAGTCGATTCCGGCGGGCTCGCCGTCGGGGCCGAAGGACTCCTCGGCGATCAGGCTGAGGTCGAACTTGGCGGAGCCGGTGGCGGCCGCGAGGGGTTCGACGTGCAGGCCCGCCGTGGCCGGTTCGGCCTGCTCGTTGCTCTGGAGCACCAGCATGATCTGGAACAGCGGGTGGCGGGCCAGCGAGCGGGTCGGCTTGAGTTCCTCGACGAGGCGCTCGAAGGGCATGTCCTGGTGGGCGTAGGCGCCGAGGGCGGTCTCCCGGGCCCGGCCGAGCAGTTCGGTGAAGCTCGGGTTGCCGGAGGTGTCGGTGCGCAGCACCAGGGTGTTGACGAAGAAGCCGACCAGCTCGTCCAGTGCCTCGTCGGAGCGCCCGGCGACCACCGAGCCGATCGGGACGTCGGTGCCCGCGCCGAGGCGGGTCAGCAGGGCGGCGAGCGCGGCCTGGACGGTCATGAACAGGGTGACCCGGTGCGCCCGGGACAGCGCGACCAGGTCGCGGTGGCAGTCCGCGCCGAGGGTGAGCGCGACCCGGTCGCCGCGGTGGGAGGCGACGGGCGGGCGGGGGCGGTCCAGCGGCAGCGTCGCCTCGTCCGGGAGGTCCGCCAGGGTCTCGCTCCAGTAGGCGAGTTGGCGGGCGGCCAGGCTGTCGGGGTCGGTCTCCTCGCCGAGCAGCTCGCGCTGCCAGAGCGCGTAGTCGGCGTACTGGACGGGCAGCGGCGCCCAGCCGGGGGCAGTGCCGCCGGCGCGGGCCGTGTACCCGGAGGTGAGGTCGCGGACCAGCGGGCCGAGGGACCAGCCGTCGCTGGCGATGTGGTGCAGTGCCAGGACCAGCACGTGTTCCTCGGCCGAGACGCGCAACAGGGCGGCTCGGACGGGGAGTT
Source organism: Kitasatospora sp. NPDC051164 (assembly GCF_044455625.1). Lineage (NCBI taxonomy): Bacteria > Bacillati > Actinomycetota > Actinomycetes > Kitasatosporales > Streptomycetaceae > Kitasatospora > Kitasatospora sp. NPDC051164. The sequence goes on from NZ_JBITFB010000021.1 coordinate 60,119, forward strand.
CGGTGCGGAGGTCGAAGGCGCGGCGGCACAGTGCGGCCACGGTGGCGGGCACCTCGGCGGCCGGGCAGTCCCGGGCTTCGAGCGGGACCTCAGCCTCTTCGGCCGGGAGGACCCGCTGGTACGGGGTGCCGTCGGATTCCGCGATCAGGGTGCGCAGGCTCTCGTGCCGGGCGACCAGGTCGCCGAGGGCGAGCCGCAGCGCGGCGGTGTCCAACTCCCCTGCCAGGCGCAGCGCCAGGGGCGCGTTGTAGAGGGCACTGGGGCCTTCCATCCGGTCGATCAGCCAGAGCCGCTGCTGGGCGAAGGACAGCGGCACCCGCTCCGGCCGTTCACGACCCGCGCTCAGCGCCAGGCGCTCCGAACCGGCGTCCAGGCGGACGGCCAGCCCGGCCACGCTCGGCGCCTCGAAGACGTCCCGGATGCCCAACTCCGCCCCCAGCGCCGCGCGGACCCGGCTGAGCAGCTTGGTGGCCAGCAGCGAGTGGCCACCCAGGTCGAAGAAGTCGTCGTCGATGCCGACGGCCTCCAGGCCGAGCACCTCCGCGAACACACCGCACAGGATCTCCTCCTGCGGCGTGCGCGCCGCCCGACCGGCCGACAGCGCACCGAAGTCCGGCGCCGGGAGGGCGCGGCGGTCGAGCTTGCCGTTGGCGTTCAGGGGCAGCGCGTCCAGCGGCACGATCGCGGCCGGCAGCATGTAGCCAGGCAGGGTCCGGGCGGCGGTGGTCCGCAGCTCGGCCGGGTCGAGCGGGCCGTCGGTGACCACGTAGGCGACCAGGCGCAACCCGTCCTCGTCGGGCAGGACGGCGGCCTGGAGCACCTGCGGGTGCGCGGTCAGGGCGCGTTCGATCTCGCCGAGTTCGATCCGGAAGCCGCGGATCTTCACCTGGTGGTCGGTGCGGCCCAGGTATTCGAGTTCTCCGTCGCGGGTGCGGCGGACCAGGTCCCCGGTGCGGTACATCCGGGCGCCGGGCTCGAAGGGGCAGGCGACGAAGCGCTCCGCCGTCAGGCCCGGCCGCGCCAGGTAGCCGCGGGCCAGACCCGCGCCGGCCAGGTACAGCTCTCCCGGCACCCCGGCCGGGACGGGGTTGAGGTACTCGTCCAGGACGTGGCCGCGGGTGCCCGCGACGGTGCGGCCGAGCACGGGCCGCTCGGTGGCGTCCAGCGGGTGGGTCAGGGCGTCGACCGTGCACTCCGTCGGGCCGTACAGGTTGTGCGCGGCGGTGTTCGGCGCCTCGCGCAGTCGCATCCAGAGCGCTTGGCCGACGGCCTCGCCGCCCAGCAGCACCAGGGCGGGCGCGGGCTCCGCCAGCAGCCCCTCCTCGATCAGCTGCTCGGCGTAGCTGGGCGTCACCTCCAGCACGCCGATCCCCTGCTCGCGCACGTGGCGGACCAGGGCCCGGGCGTCGCGGCGCACGTCGCCGCCGATCAGGTGCAGTTCATGGCCGGCGACCAGCCACAGCAGGCCGTCCCAGGAGGCGTCGAAGCAGAGCGAGGCGGTGAGCGCGACCCGCTGCCGGGCGACGCCCGCCATCACGCCCGTACGGTGGGCCGCGAGCAGGGCGGCGATGCTGCCGTGCGGCACCACGACGCCCTTGGGGCGGCCGGTGGAGCCGGAGGTGTGGATCACGTACGCGGCGTCGGCCGCCGAGGCCCGCGGGGCCGGGTTCTCCTCGGTGTCCGGCGCGTCTTCGGCCCCGGTCGTGGCCCCGGTCGTGGCCTCGGCGAGGTCGAGCAGCCGGTGCCCGTCGAGCACCTCGGGTAGCGGCCAGCGCTCGTCGGTCAGCACCAGCGCCGGGCGGGCGTCCGCCATCGTGTCGGCGGTGCGATCGGCCGGGTACTCGGGGTCCAGCGGCAGGTAGGCGCCGCCGGCCTTGAGGACGGCGAGGATGGCGACCACCGTCTCCGCCGAGCGCGGCAGCGCGAGGGCGACGACGCACTCGGGGCCGATGCCCGCCGCGATCAGCCGGTGTGCGAGGCCGTTCGCCCGGGCGTTCAACTGTGCGTAGGTCAGCGTGAGTTCACCGAAGACCAGGGCCACCGCCGCCGGGGTGTCCGCGGCCTGCGCCTCGAAGGCGGCCGGCACCAGGGGCACCCGCTCGGGCAGTGGCGGGTGGCCCGCCGCGGCATCGGCCTGCTCACCCTCCGGCAGGACGTCCAGCTCGGCGACCGACCGCGCCGGATCCGCCACGACCTGACGGAGAATCAACTTCAGTGCTGCTGCCATCTGTTCGGCGGTCTCGCGGTCGAAGAGCTCGGTGGCGTACTCCAGGACGCCGGCCAGCCCCGCGGCGGCGCCGTCGGCGCCCTGCCGCTCGACCAGCCGGAGGGTGAGGTCGAAGGTGGCGGTGCCGAAGTCGACCGGTTCCTCCGCCACCGTGACCCCGGGGAGGGCGGGCCCGTCCGCGGCGGCGCCCGCGAATGCGAGCATCACCTGGAAGAGCGGGTGGCAGGCGGTCGACCGGGTCGGGTTCAGCTCCTCCACCAGGCGCTCGAAGGGCACGTCCTGGTGGGCGTGGGCGGCCAGGTCGGTCGCCCGGACCCGGGCCAGCAGTTCGCCGAAGCTCGGGCGGCCGGACAGGTCGGTGCGCAGCACCAGGGTGTTGGCGAAGAACCCGACCAGCTCCTGCGTGGCCTCGTCGAGGCGGCCGGCCAGCGGGGTGCCGATGGTGAGGTCGGGGCCGGCGCCGAAGCGGTGCAGCAGGGTGGCGTACGCGGCCCGCAGGACCATGAAGAGGGTCACGCCGTGCTCGGCGGCGAGCGCGCTGAGCCGGGTGTGCAGGGCGGTGTCGAACTCCAGCGGGACGACCGCGCCGCGGTGGCTCGCGACGGGCGGGCGGGGGCGGTCCAGCGGCAGCGGCAGCTCCTCGGGCGCACCGGCCAGCGCCTCGCGCCAGTGGGCGAGTTGACGGGCGAGCAGGCTCTCGGGGTCGTCCTCCGCGCCGAGCAGCTCGTGCTGCCAGAGCGCGTAGTCGGCGTACTGGACGGGCAGCGGCTCCCACTGCGGGGCCGCGCCGCCGAGGCGGGCCGCGTAGGCGTCGGCGAGGTCGCGGTAGAGCGGGCCCAGCGAGGCACCGTCGCCGGCGATGTGGTGGACGACGAGGACCAGCACGTGCTCCTCGGCGCCGTCGGGCCGCAGGTAGGCGTGGATCGGGAGGTCCGCGGCGAGGTCGAAGGTGTGGCGGGCGAGTTCGTCCGTCGGGCGGTCGGTGACGGTGAGCAGGCCGCCGGTGGGGGCCTCGAGGACGCGCTGGTACGGGGTGCCGTCCTGCTCGCCGAAGACGGTGCGCAGCGCCTCGTGCCGGTGGACGACGTCGCCGAGGGCGGCTTCGAGGGCGGTGACCTCGAGCGGGCCGCGCAGGCGCAGGGCGAGGGTGACGTTGTAGGTGGCCGAGGGGCCCTCGGCCTGGGCGAGGAACCAGAGCCGGCGCTGGGCGAAGGAGAGCGGCACCCGGTCGGGCCGGGCGGCGGGCCGCAGGGCCGGGCGGGCCGGGGCGGGGGCCTCGGGGGTGCGGCCGGCGAGCCGCTCGACGAGCCCGGCGACGGTCGGGGCCTGGAAGAGGTCGCCGATGGAGAGTTCGATGCCGAGGTCGGTGCGGGCCCGCCCGGTGAGGCGGGTGGCGAGCAGGGAGTGGCCGCCGAGCGCGAAGAAGTCGTCGTCGATGGTGATGTCGTCGATGCCGAGCAGTTCGCCGAAGAGTTCGCACAGGGCCTGTTCGCGCTCGTCGCGGGGGGCTCGGCCGCTGCCGTCGGTGGCGAGGTCGGGGGCGGGCAGGGCCCGGCGGTCGACCTTGCCGTTGCTGTTGAGCGGCAGGGCGTCGAGGAGGACGACGGCGGCGGGGACCATGTAGCCGGGCAGCGTGGTGCCGGCGAAGGTGCGCAGCTCGTCGGGAGTGAGAGAGGGGTCGGCGGTGCAGTAGGCGACCAGCCGGAGGTCGCCGGGGCGGTCCTCGCGGGCGATCACGATGACCTGGCGGACGGCGGGGTGGCGGGAGAGCGCCGCCTCGATCTCGCCGAGTTCGATCCGGAAGCCGCGCAGCTTGATCTGGCCGTCGATCCGGCCGAGGAACTCCACGGCGCCGTCGGCGCGCAGCCGCACGAGGTCGCCGGTGCGGTACATCCGCTCGCCGTCCGCGTACGGGCAGGCGACGAAGCGTTCGGCGGTCAGGCCGGGCCGGTTGAGGTAGCCGCGGGCCAGGCCGGCGCCGGCGATGTACAGCTCGCCGGGCACGCCGGGCGGGACGGGGCGCAGCCGGTCGTCGAGGACGTAGCTGCGCATGTTGTCGAGCGGGCCGCCGATCGGCACCCGGGGGCCGTCGAGGTCGGCGGCGGTGAGCGGGTGGTGGGTGGCGAAGGTGGTGGTCTCGGTGGGGCCGTAGACGTGGGCGAGCAGCAGGTCGGGGCAGGCGTCCAGGACGCGCCGCAGCAGCACGCCGGAGGCGGCCTCGCCACCGGTGCAGACGACGCGCAGGGCGGCGAAGGTCTCCGGGGCCTGTTCGGCGACGAGGTCGAACAGGGCCTTGGTGAGGAAGACCGCGGTGACGTCGTGGCGGGTGGCGACGGCGTGCAGGGCGGCGGCGTCGAGGGCGCCGGGCGGGGCGACCACGACGGTGCCGCCGGCCAGCAGGGGAGTCCAGATCTCGTAGGTCGCGGCGTCGAAGGCGTGCGGGGAGTGCAGCAGGACCCGTTGGTGGCGGCCGTCCTGCCAGCGCCGGTCGGCGGCGAGGTCGAGGACGTCGCGGTGGCGTACGGCGACGCCCTTGGGGCGGCCGGTGGAGCCGGAGGTGTACATCGCGTAGGCGAGCTGGTCGGGGTGGACGGGCACGCCGGGGCGGTGGGCGGGGGCGTCGGCCTCGTCGCCGGGGCGGACGACCAGGGCCCGGTGCGGGAAGCCGGGGTCGGCGCGGTCGGTGAGCAGCACGGGGGCGCCGGTGTCGGCGAGTACGTCGGTCATCCGCTCGGGCGGCAGGCCGGGGTGCATGGGCACGTAGCAGCCGCCGGCCTTGAGGACCGCCAGGGTGGCGACGACGACGTCGACGGAGCGTTCCATCAGCATCGCGACGGGGGTCTCGGTGCCGACGCCGAGGGTGGTGAGGTGGTGGGCGAGCCGGTTGGCGCGGGCGTCGAGTTCGGCGTAGTCGAGGGTGCCGCCGTCGTGGGCGAGGGCGACGGCGTGCGGGGTGCGGTCGGCCTGGCGTTCGAAGGACTCGGCGAGGGTGCCGGTCCACCGGGGGGCCTCGGTGGCGTTCCAGTCGACGAGGAGGCGGGTCCGCTCGTCGGGGGCGAGGACGTCGAGGGTGGCGAGGGGGGCGTGCGGGTCGGCGGCGGCGCCGGCCAGGAGTCGGCCGAGCCGGTCGGCCAGGGCGGTGACGGTGCCGTGGTCGTAGAGGTCGGCGGCGTACTCGATCGAGCCGGTGAGCCCGGCGGGGGCGCCGTCGGGGCCGTGGTGTTCGGCGATGCCGATGTTGAGGTCGAACTTGGCGACCCGCAGGCCGATCGGCTCGGTGGCGGACTCCAGCCCGGGCAGGGCGAGTTCGGCGTCCTGCCCGTGGTTCTGCAGGACGAGCAGGGTCTGGAACAGCGGGTGGCGGCCGAGAGCGCGGGGCGGGTTGAGCTCCTCGACGAGGCGTTCGAAGGGGATGTCCTGGTGGGCGAAGGCGTCGAGCTGGGCCTCCCGGACGCGGCCGAGCAGTTCGGTGAAGCTCGGGTCGCCGGACGTGTCGGCGCGCAGCACGAGGGAGTTGACGAAGAAGCCGACCAGCTCGTCGAGGGCCTCGTCGGAGCGCCCGGCGAGGCCGGTGCCGAGCGGGATGTCGGTGCCGGCGCCGAGCCGGGTGAACAGGGCCGCCAGGCCGGCCTGCAGGACGGTGAACAGGGTGGTGCGGTGGGTGCGGGCGAGGTCGACCAGGGCGGTGTGCAGCTCGGCGCCCCAGGCGAGGTCCACGGAGTCGGCGGCGCCGGTGGGGGCGGGCGGGCGGGGTCGGTCGGTCGGCAGCTCCAGTTCCTCCGGCAGGCCGGCCAGGGCGGTGCGCCAGTGCGCGAGTTGACGGGCGAGCAGGCTCTCGGGGTCGGTCTCGTCGCCGAGCAGGTCGCGCTGCCAGAGCGCGTAGTCGGCGTACTGGATGGGCAGGGGCTCCCAGTCGGGGGCGTGGCCGGTGAGCCGGGCCCGGTAGGCGGTGGCGAGGTCGCGCAGCAGCGGGCCGAGGGACCAGCCGTCGCCGGCGATGTGGTGCAGGACCAGGAGCAGCACGTGCTCGGTCGGTGAGAGGGTGAACACCGTGGCCCGGATGGGCAGTTCGCGGCTCAGGTCGAAGGTTTCGGCGGCCGCCGCGTCCCGGTGGGCGGGGTAGTCGGCCGGTGCGCAGTCCACCACCAGGAAGCGCGGCTGCGCCTCCTCGACCGGCAGGATCCGCTGCACCGGGACTCCCCCGGCCACCGGGAACACCGTGCGCAGGGCCTCGTGCCGGGCGACCACGTCCGCCGTCGCGGCGTGCAGCGCGGCGGTGTCGAGCTCGCCGCGCAGGCGCAGGGCGAACGGCAGGTTGTACAGCGCGGTGGGCCCCTCGATCTGGTCGATCAGCCAGAGACGCTGTTGGGCGTACGAAACCGGGATCACGGTGCTTCCTCTACTCACGTCTCGGCACGGGGTGTTCGGGGCCCTGGGGGGACGGGCGGCCAGGAACGGGGCGGTCAGACGGCGGCCAGGGTCGGCCGGACGCTGGGCCGGCAGTCCAGGACGTCGACGGGCTGCCCCATCGCGACGGCGATCCTGCGGTCGCCGCGGTACGGGTCCCGGCCGTGCGCGCAGAGCACGTTGTCGACCAGCATCACGTCGCCGACCTGCCAGCGCTCGCGCACGGTCGCGGCGTGGTACGCCTCGTTGAGGGCGTCGACGTCGGCGCGCCCGAGCGGTTCGGCGTCGCCGAACCCGGTGTTGAACGGCAGGCCGTCCGCGCCGAACTCGTCGATCATGGCCTCGCGGATGTCCGGGTCGAGCGACCACTCGTTCCAGAACGCGAGGTGGTTGAACCAGACCTCTTCGCCGGTCGCCGGGTGGTGGATGGTGCCGGGGCGCAGCTGGCCGGTGCGCAGGTTGCCGTCGGGCCGCCACTCGCAGGTGATGCCGTTCTCCCGGCAGTAGGCCTCGACCTCGGCCCGGTCCTCGGTGGCGAAGGCGGTGCGCCAGCCGAGGGAGACGTAGTCCGAGTAGTTGCGGGTGAGCGTCCAGCCGGTGGTCCGCATCCGCTCGACCAGTCGGGCCGGCAGGTGGTCCAGCACCCGGCGGCAGTCGGCGGTCGGGGTGGCGCCGCCCTCCTCGGGGGCGATGAGGCAGGCGAAGAGCAGCCGGCCCGGGAAGGTGAGGGTGTAGCTGTTCTCGTTGTGCATCCGGATCGGCTGGGCCGGCGGGAGGTCGGTGGAGGAGAAGACGCCGTTGCCGTAGTCGCTGCGCGGGGTGGCCTTCTCGCGGTAGGGGGTGCGCTCGGGGATGAGGATGTCGCGCACGGCCGCGACGTCCTCGGTGCTCGCGACCGGCAGGCCGCGCAGGAAGATCGTGCCGTGGCGGTGCAGGGCGGCGGTGAGCTCGGTCTCGTTCTCGCGCAGCCACGCGCAGGCCTCGCCGAGGTCGGCGGTGCGCGGGGCGTGGGCGAGGGCCGGGCGGCCGGGGTTCAGTTCCCAGGTCGGCATGGTGGCGCTCACTGGCGGGCGAGGGAGGCGACCAGGCCGGCGGGCCTGATGTCGGTCCAGTTCGCCTCGATGTAGTCGAGGCAGCCCTGGCGGGTGTCCTCGCCGTGGACGGTGGTCCAGCCGCCGGGCACGTCGATCCAGACCGGCCACAGCGAGTGCTGGTTCTCGTCGTTGACCAGCACCAGGTAGCCGGCGTTGTCGTCCTCGAACGGGTTGCTCATGGTGTCCTCCTTGGGTTGATTCGAAGGTAGGGGCGGGCCGGGGGCGGGAAGGGCAGGAGTCCCGGCAGGAACGCGGCAGTTGGGCACCGCCGGTGGTCAGCGCGGGATGAGGCGGACCGGGAAGTGGTCCAGGCCGAAGTTGATGATCGAGCGGTTGTGGGTGACCGGGCCGGTCGGTTCGATCGCGGCGACGCGCTCCAGCATCGCCGTGAACAGGGCGCCGAGTTCGGCCTTGGCCAGCGGTGCGCCGATGCAGTAGTGGGCGCCGAGACCGAGGGCGAGGTGCTTGTTGGGGGCGCGGTCCAGCAGGATCTCCTCGGGCCGGTCGAAGGCCTCCGGGTCGCGGTTGGCGGACCACACCCAGACGGCGACCCGGTCGCCGCGCCGGATGGTGCGGCCGTCGAGTTCGGTGTCCCGGCTCGCGGTGCGCAGGGTGTGCAGCCCGACGGAGGTCCAGCGCAGGAGTTCGTCCAGCGCCAAGTCCATGCCGACCTCGCCCTGCTGCAACTTCCGCCACAGTTCGGGGTGTTGGACGAGCGTGTGGAGGCCCATGGCGGCGGTGTGGCGGACGGTCTGGACGCCGCCGACCACGATGTTGTCCAGGTTGAGGACGACGTCCTCGACCGGCAGCAGCTTGCCGCCGACCCGGTAGGTCGCCATCTTGCTGATCAGGTCGTCGCGCGGGTCGGTGCGGCGCAGCATCACCTGGTGCAGCAGGTACGGGATGAGCTGCTGGTGGCCGGCCCGGCGCTCCTCGGGGGTGTTGCCGAGGAAGGCGACGTCGCAGACCCGCTCGACCATCTCGCGGTCCTTCTCGGGGACGTCCAGGAGGTCGCACATGACGGACAGCGGGAGGGCGGAGACGGCGTCGACGAGGTCCACCTCGCCCCGTTCGACGGCCTGGTCGACGATCGAGGCGGCGAGTTCGCCGATGCCGCGGGCGGCGCCGCGCACCGGACCGGGGGCGAAGAACGGGTTGGCCGGGGCGCGGAGTTCGCGGTGCCGGGGCGGGTCGGTGAGGGCCATCATCCGGCCGGATCCGACCGGGACGTTGCCCTCGCCGGCGCCGAGCAGCGAGCCCTGCTCGGAGCTGTAGAGGGCGGCGTCGCGCAGCACCTCCGCGGAGTGGCGGTAGGAGAGCACCGACCAGACCGGCCCGTCGTCGACGGTGTCGGTGCGGTGGACGGCGGCCTCCCGGCGCAGCTCGGCGACCAGGCCGGGGGTGTCGGGGCGGGCCCACAGGTCCGGGTCGGTGAGGTCGACGGCGGTGGTGGTCAGCATGAGTACTCCGTCGTGGGCTGGGGGGCGGCGCCGGGCCGCGTGATGAGGGAGGTCAGCAGGTCGACCGGGCCGGGCCCGTCGACGGTGGCGAGCAGGTGGCCGCCGGGGACGACGTGGTGGCCGGATCGGCCGCGGGTGTGGGCGGCCCAGCCTTCGAGGCCGCCGGCGGCGAGGAGCGGGTCCTCGACGCCGACGACGGTGTGCAGGTCGGAGCCGATCGGCGGGTGCGGGCGGGGCCGGTAGGTGGCGACCACGGCCAGGTCGGTACGGATGCCGCGCAGCGCGTGTTCCTTCAGATCGGCTTCGCCCTCGACGAGTTCGCCCATGCCGGCGAGGCGGAGCAGGTCGTCGGCGTCGTACCGCGGGCGGTCCTGTCCGGACCAGGCGGCCGGCGGCGAGGCGGAGGCGGCGACGACCAGTTCGGGTCGCCGCTCGGCGGGCAGTGCCCGGGCGACCTCGTAGCCGAGCAGGGCGCCGAAGCTCTGCCCGTAGAAGCCGAACCGCCCGGTCAGGTGCGGGGTGAGGGCCTCCACGACGGCGTCGACCAGCAGGTCGAAGCTCGCGGGCATCGGGTGGCCGAGGCGGCCGCCGCGCGCGGGCGGGCGCAGGGCCCAGACCTCGACGTCCGGGGCGAGGGCGCGGGCCAGGGGGGTGTAGGCGGTGGCGTCGCCGCCGGCGTGCGGGAAGCAGAACAGCCGGAACGGGCGGTGCGGTCGGGGTACGGGGACCAGCAGCCAGTCCCCCTCGGCGCGGGGTCGCACCCGCGTGGCGGTGGTCATGCGCCGCTCACCCGGGCGCGGGCGGTCAGGGCGGGCCGGGGGGCGGCGGTGCCGGCCTCGACGGCCCGCTCGACGGTGGCGGTGAAGGCGGCCAGGTCGGCCGAGTCGAGCAGGTGGCGCAGCTGGAGCTCGATGCCGAGCCGGCGGCGCAGCAGGTGGACGACGCGCAGCGCGGCGAGCGAGTGGCCGCCGAGCGAGAAGAAGTCGTCGGTGGGCGCGAGGCCGGCCACGCCGAGCACGGTGCTCCAGACCTCGGCGACCTGCGCCGCCAGGCCGGTGGCTTCCTCCGGCGCAGCCTCCGCGACGGTGGTGGGGACGGGGACGGCGGCGGGGACGGGCAGCGCCGCCAGGTCGACCTTGCCGTTCGGGGTGAGCGGCATGGCGTCCAGCACGGTGATCACCGAGGGCACCAGGTGGGCGGGCAGGATGGCCCGCAGCCGCTCGGTCAGCTCGGCGGCGGTCGGCCCGGCGGTGGTCGACCCGGCGGCGGCCGGCCCGCCGGTGACGTAGCCGGCGAGCCGGCGGTCGCCGGGAGCGGGCTCGTACACGGTGACGGCGGCGGCCTGGACGCCGTCCAGCCGGGCCAGGGCGTGCTCGATCTCGCCGAGCTCGATCCGGTAGCCGCGCAGCTTGACCTGGCGGTCCACCCGGCCCACGTACTCCAGCCGGCCGCCCTCGCCGCGTCGGGCCTGGTCGCCCGTGCGGTACATCCGGGTGCCGGGCTCGCCGAAGGGGTCGGCGACGAAGCGCTCGGCGGTCAGGGCGGGCCGGCCGACGTAGCCGTGGGCGAGCCCGGGCCCGGCCACGTACAGCTCGCCGACGACGCCGGCGGCGACCGGGGAGAGCTTCTCGTCCAGCAGGTGGAGGCGCACGCCGGGCAGCGGCTCGCCCAGGTGCGGCCCGGGGCCGGTGATCGGCGCGGTGACGGCGTCGACGGTGCACTCGGTGGGCCCGTACATGTTGAGGGCGTCGATGCCGGTGTCGGCCAGTTCCCGCCAGGTGCGCTCGGGGACGGGCTCGCCGCCCATGAACAGCCGCGGTACCCGGGCGCCGGTGAGCGGCTCGCGCAGCAGCTCCCAGTGCGAGGGGGTCAGGTCGAGGTCGGTGACGGCGTGCTCGGCAAGCAGGCCGGCCAGCCGGGCCGGGTCGGCGCGGTGCTCGTCGCCGATGACCAGGACGGTGTCGCCGCGGCAGATCCGGGCCCACTGCTGGACGGAGGCGTCGAAGGAGACGCTGGCGTTCCAGCCGACCACCCCGGGCTCGGCGCGGTAGGCGCCGTCGGCCTCCAGGGCCGCCACCAGCGCGGCAACGGCGCCGCGCGGCACCTCGACGCCCTTGGGGCGGCCGGTGGAGCCGGAGGTGTAGATGACGTAGGCCGGGTCGAGCGGGTGGGCCTGCTCCGGCAGGTCGGGCAGCTCCGGCAGATCGGTCCCGTCGGCGGTGGCGTCCGGGCGCAGCACCGGCACGTCCTGGGCCGCCGGGAGGCCGTCGGCGCTGATCAGGGCCGCGAGCCCGGCGTCAAAGGCCATGAAGGCCAGCCGCTCGGCGGGGTAGGCCGGATCGAGCGGGACGTAGGCGGCGCCGGCCCGCCAGACGGCGAGCAGGGCGACCGGCAGGTCGGCGGTGCGGGCGAGGTGGACGCCGACCCGGTCGCCGCGGCCGACGCCGCGGGCGCGCAGGGCGCGGGCCAGGGCGGCGGTGCGGCGGTCGAGTTCGGCGTAGTCCAGGCGGGCCGTTCCGGTCTGCCCGGCGGAGGCGGCGGGGGCGAGGACGGCGGTGCGCTCGGGGTGGGCGGCGACGGTGGCGCGCAGGCGCTCCAGCAGGTCGGTCATGACGGCTCCTCAGGACTTTCGGACGGCGGTGGCCATGGCGTGCAGGGCGGCCGTGTAGGTGTCGATGAACTGCTCGGCGGTGCGGTCGGTGACCAGGGAGCGCTGATGGTCCACGGCGAGCAGCACCCGCTGCGTGACCGGGTCCTGGACCACCGAGGCACCGAAGGCGAAGCTGTTGGGTTCGTGGCGCAGGGTCGGCTCGGTGCCGATCCGGCCGTCCACGATGCGGGCCGAGCTGAGCCGGCCCAGGGCGTGGAAGCGCAGGTAGCCGAACTGGCTGTCCAGCGCGGTGTCGGTCATCAGCCGGGCGAGGCGGGCGAAGGGCACCCGGCGGTGCGGCATCATGTCGAGCTCCTCCCGATGGACCTCGCGGGCCAGGGCGAGCAGGTCGTCGGTGGGCTCGCAGCTCAGCGGGACGGTGTTGAGGAACAGCCCGTACACCTCGGTGCCGCCGAGCCGTTCCAGCCGGCCGTTGACGGCCAGGCCGGTGGTGACGCGCGGTCGCCCGGTGACGGCGGCGAGGGCGTGCAGGTGGGCGGCGAGCGCGACCGACTTGACGGGCACGGCCAGTGCGTCGGCGACCAGCCGCAGCTGTTCGGGCGCCTCGGGCAGCACCCGCTCGACGGTGCGCGGCGCCTCGTGCACGTCCTCGCTGCCGGGGAACAGCTGGCCGCTGGCGCCGGACAGCCGCTCGCGCCAGTAGGCGAGCGACCGCTCGTCCTGGGCGGCCTGCCGTTCGACGGCCACGAAGTCGCGGAAGGCGGTGCGCGGCGGCGGGGTGGGGGCGCCGAGCGGGTCGGCGGCGAGGGCGGTGTGGCGTTCCAGGATCTCGGTGAGCAAGGAGGTGAAGCTCCAGCCGTCGAGGATCGCGTGGTGTTCGGAGACGGTGAGCTGGAAGGCGTCCTCGGCGAGGCGCTGCACGGTGATCCGGAACAGCGGCGGCGCGGTGAGGTCGAAGGGCGTCCACCGGTGGGTGTCGAACACCGCGCGGATCGCGGTGTCCTGGTCCTGTTCCCCGCGCAGGTCGGCGAACTCGACGGGTGCGGGCAGCCGGCCGTGGACGAGCTGCAGCGGTTCGCCGTAGCCGGACAGGTCGAGGCCGGTGCGCAGCACGGCGTGGCGGTCCATCGCCTCGGCGACGGAGCGGCGGAAGGCCGGTTCGTCGAGGTCGCCGCAGATCCGGTAGGAGTTGACGTTGTGGTAGCTGTCGGTGCCGCCGGCGATCTCCATGTGGAAGACCATGGAGAGCTGCATGGACACCATCGGGTAGGCGTCGACGAGGCCGGGCGGCAGGTCGGCGCGGTCCTCCGGAGTGATCAGGGCGAAGGGCTCGTGGGCCGGCGGGCCCTCCGTGACGGGCTGCGCGAGCGGCAGCAGGGCGGCGACGGTGGGGGCGTTGAAGACGTCCCGCAGGCTCACGCCCCAGCCGCGCTCGTGCAGCGCGCCGGCGAGCTGGACGGCCCGGATGGAGTCGCCGCCGAGGTGGAAGAAGTCGTCGTGGACGCCGATGCCGTCCACCCCGAGGACCTCCGTCCAGACGGCGGCGAAGGCCTCCTCCTCCGGGCTGCGCGGCTCGACGTGGCGGCCGCCGGTGGCCGTGCTGCGCTGGCCGGGGGCGGGCAGCGCGGCGCGGTCCACCTTGCCGTTGACGGTGAGCGGCAGCGACTCCAGCACGGTGAAGCTCGCCGGGACCATGTACGGGGGCAGCGAGCGGCCGAGGAAGGCGCGGACGTCGGCGGGCTCGCGCCCGGTGACGTACGCGGCGAGGCGGTCCTGGTGCACGGTGACGACGCAGGCGTCGACGTCCGGGTGGGCGGCGAGCGCGTTCTCGATCTCGCCGAGTTCGATCCGGAAGCCGCGCAGTTTGACCTGGAGGTCGGCGCGTCCGATGTACTCGAGCCCGCCGCCGGGCAGTCGCCGGGCGACGTCGCCGGTGCGGTAGAGCCGGGCCCCGGGTGGGCCGTACGGGTCGGCGACGAAGCGGCCGGCGGTGAGGCCGGGGCGGCCCCAGTAGCCGTGGGCGAGGCTGCCGCCGCCGATGTACAGCTCGCCGGCCGCGCCGGGCGGGCAGGGTCGCAGCCAGTCGTCCAGGACCTGCACGCTCAGGTGCGGCATCGGCGCGCCGATCAGGCTGCGTTCGAATCCGGCGCTGTCGGCCAGGTCGTGGGTGGTGACGTGGACGGTCGTCTCGGTGATGCCGTACAGGTTGCAGAGGCGGGCCGGGGGCGGCGGCTCGAGTTCGAACCAGCGCTGGACGACGGCCGGGTCCAGCGCCTCCCCGCCCAGCATGATCCACTTCAGCGCGGGCAGGGCACGCGGGCGGCGGCGCAGCACGGGCTCCAGCTGGCGCAGCGCCGAGGGGGTGAGGCAGAGGAAGGAGACCCGCTCCTCCTCCAGCAGCTGGGCGAACTCCTCCGGCGAGCGGCTGGTCACGTACGGGACGACGACCAGGCGGGCGCCGTGCAGCAGGGCGCCCCACATCTCCCAGACCGTCCAGTCGAAGGCGTAGCTGTGGAAGAGCGTCCAGGTCTCCTCCGGGCCGAAGCCGAAGTGCTCCGCGCCGTCCGCCATCAGCCGGCTGACGTGCTCGTGGGCGACCGCGACGCCCTTGGGGCGGCCGGTGGAGCCGGAGGTGAAGATGATGTAGGCGACGTCGCCGGGGCGGCCGGCGGCCGGCGGGCGGGTGTCCGGCCGGGCGGCCAGGTCGGCGGAAGCGGTCAGGTCGTAGGCCTGCCAGGGGCCTTCGGGCACCCGGTCCGGGCGGTCGGTGACCACCAGGGTGACGTCGGTGTCGCCGAAGACGAGCGCGGCGCGGTCGGCGGGGGCGGCCAGGTCGACGGGCACGTACGCGGCGCCGGTCTTGAGCACGCCGAGGACGGTGACCAGGACGTCGGCCGTGCGCTCCAGCAGCAGGCCGATCCGGTCGCCGGGGCCGGCCCCGCGGGCGCGCAGGGCGTGCGCGAGGCGGTTGGCCCGGCGGTCGAGCTCGGCGTAGCTCAGGGTGCGGTCGGGGTCGCTGACGGCGGGCCGGTCGGGGTGGGCGTCGACGGCCCGCTCGAAAAGGTGGTGCAGGCAGTGGCCGGGGGTGTCGGTGGCCCGGACGGCCTCGGCGGTGCGGGTGGTCAGCCGCAGCACGGTGGCGTCGGGGTCGTCGAGGGCCGCGGTGAGCAGGGCGTCGAACTCGGCGGCCAGCCGGCGGACGGTCTCCGGGTCGAACAGCTCGCTGCGGTACTCGGCCTCGCCGCGCAGTTCGCCGCCGGTGCCGCCGCCGGTGCCGGTGCCGCTCTCGCCGCTGTCGAAGACGGACCAGGTGAGGTCGAACTTGCTGGTGCCGTTGGAGCGCACCCGGCTCTCGGCGGTGGCCGGGCCGAGCGCGAGCGGGGTGCGGTCCTCGGTGTGGGCGCCGAACACCACCTGGACCAGCGGCGGGTGCTGCGCGGTGCGGGCGGCGCCGAGGTGGTCGACCAGCTGGTCGAAGGGCACGTCGAGGTAGCCGTAGGCGTCGAAGGCGACGTCCTGGACGTGCTCCAGCAGGTCCCGGAAGCTCAGCGCGGGCGCGAGCCGCAGCCGCAGCGGCAGCAGGTTGACGAAGTAGCCGAGCAGGTGCTCCAGTTCGGGGCGGTCGCGGGTGGTGACCGGGGTGCCGATCACCAGGTCGTCGGCGCCGGTCCAGCGGTTCAGCAGTAGCGCGAAAGCGGCCAGTTGGACGGTGAACGGGGTGACGCCCTCGGTCTCGGCCAGGGCGCGGACCCGGGCCGCCGTCCCGGGCGCGAGGCCGAACTCCTCGGTCCGTCCGGCGGCACCGCGCTCGGCGGGCCGGGGCCGGTCGGTGGGCAGCTCCAGCAGGCCGGGCGCGCCGTTCAACTGCTCCTTCCAGTAGGTCAGGTGCTCCTCGTAGGAGGTGCCGAGCTCCTCCTGCGCGTAGTCGGCGTACTGCGCGGTCAGCTGCGGCAGGACGGCCTCGCGGCCCTCCACCGCCGCGCCGTACAGCTCGGCGAGCTCGCGACCGAAGACCTCGGCGGACCAGCCGTCCCAGACGATGTGGTGGACGGTGAACAGCACCGTGGTGCGCTCGTCCGCGAGCCGGAAGGCCTCGGCCCGCAGCAGCGGGCCCGCGGCCAGGTCGAAGGGCTCGGCGCAGCGGGCGGCGAGCAGTTCCTCGAGGCGCCCGGCCTGCCCGGGGCCGGCCTGCCCGGGACTCTCGGCCTGTCCGGGGCCGGCCGGCGGGCGCAGGTCGGTCACCGCGAGCGGCACCCGCAGGTCGTGGTGCACCTGCTGGCGGGGGCCGTCGGGGTGCAGCGCGAAGGTGGTGCGCAGCGTCTCGTGCCGGGCCACCACGGCGTCCAGCGCGCGCCGGAGCAGCGCGAGGTCGAGCGGGCCGGTGACGTCGACGGTCCAGGGGGTGCAGTAGGTGACGGCCTGCGGGTCGAGGCGGTCGAGGAACCAGAGGCCGCGCTGCAGCCCCGAGACAGGCGCGGTGCGCGCCGGGCGGTCGGACGGGCTCACGGCCTCGTTCCCTTCGTGTGCGGTACGGTCCGTCATCGGGCGGCCAGCCGTTCGGCGATGGCGCTCACGGTCCTGGCCCGGAAGACCAGTTGCGGGGGGACGCGGGTGCCGGTCTCCCGGGACAGCCGCATCGCGACCCGGACGGCGGCCAGCGAGTTGCCGCCGATCCGGAAGAAGTTGTCCTCGCGGCCGACCTCGGCGAGTTCGAGCACCTCGCGCATCGCCTCGGCGACCAGCCGTTCGGCCTCGGTCAGCGGGTCGGCGGCGGCGGCCCGGCGCCCGGCGGGGGCGGGCAGCGCCTTCCGGTCCGCCTTGCCGTTGTGGTTGAGCGGCAGGGCCTCCAGGACGTCGAGGGTGGCGGGC
Source organism: Kitasatospora sp. NPDC051164 (assembly GCF_044455625.1). Lineage (NCBI taxonomy): Bacteria > Bacillati > Actinomycetota > Actinomycetes > Kitasatosporales > Streptomycetaceae > Kitasatospora > Kitasatospora sp. NPDC051164. Next base: position 76,787 of record NZ_JBITFB010000021.1, read on the forward strand.
ACCATGTGCTCGGGCAGCAGGGCGGCCAGGTGGTCGAGCAGGGCGTCCGGGGCGGGGGCGTCGGCGCCGACGGTGACGTAGGCGGCGAGCCGGCGGTCCCCCGGGGCGGGCTCGTGTACGGTGACGACGGCCTCCTGGACGGCCGGGTGGCGGGTGAGCGCGTCCTCGATCTCGCCGGGCTCGACCCGGAAGCCGCGGATCTTGATCTGGTCGTCGATCCGGCCGGTGACCTCCAGCAGGCCCTCGGCGTTGACGTAGCCGAGGTCGCCGGTGCGGTAGAGGCGATCGCCGGGGGCGCCGAACGGGGAGGCGACGAAGCGTTCGGCGGTCAGGCCGGGCCGGCCGAGGTAGCCGTGGGCGAGGCCGCCGCCGGAGGCGTACAGCTCCCCCGTGACGCCGGGCTCGACGGGGCGCAGCAGCTCGTCCAGGACGTGTATGCCCTTGCCGCGCAGCGCGACGCCGATCGGCACGGAGCCGCCGGTGACGTCGGCGGGGGTGACCTCGTGGCAGGTGGTCAGGCCGAGGCTCTCGACCGGGCCGTAGCCGTTGGCGACCACCAGGCCCGGGTGGTTCTCCAGGGCCTTGGCCACGTGGGTGACGGAGGCCCGCTCGCCGGCGGTGAAGGCGAGCCCCAGGCCGTCGTAGGTCTCCGGGAACTCCTCCAGCAGGAAGTTGAACAGGCTCGCGGAGAGCTGGAGGCGGGTGACGCCGTGGCGGCGGGTCAGCTCGGCGATGGTCTGTGGGTCCGGCCGCTGGCCGGGCTGCAGGACGCAGGCCGCGCCGAAGCACAGGGCGCCGTACAGTTCCAGCGCGAAGGCGTCCCAGGAGACCGGCGAGCACTGCAGCCAGACCTCCTCCGGGCCGAAGCGGGCGTAGTCCTGGCCGAGGTAGGTGGTGGTGAGCGCCCGGTGCGGGACGGCCACGCCCTTGGGGCGGCCGGTGGAGCCGGAGGTGAACATCACGCAGGCGAGGTCGGCGCCGTCGACCGGCAGGCCGAGGTCGTGCGCCGGGTGGCGGGCGAGTTCGGCGGCCGAGGCGTCCAGGTCCACCTGACTGCGGACGGCGAACGGCACGGTGGCGTGCCGGTGGGTGACCACCGTGGCGGCGCCGGTGTCGGCGACCGCGCCGGCCAGCCGCTCGGCCGGGAAGTCCGGGTCGAGCAGGGTGTAGGCGGCGCCGGTCTTGAGTGCCGCCAGCAGTGCGGTGACCAGGTCGGGCCCGCGGTCGGCCAGCACGGCGACGGTGTCGCCGCGGCCGATGCCCAGGCCCACCAGGTGGCGGGCGAGCCGGTTCGCGGCGGCGTTCAACTCGCCGTACCCGACGGTCCGTTCGCCGGAGATCAGGGCGGTGGCCCGCGGGGTGCGGGCGGCCTGTGCCTCGAACAGGGCGTGCACCGGCACCTCGACGGCGGCGGCCAGGGTGCCCAGCCACTCCTCGCACAGGCCGGCCATCGTGGCGGCGCCGAAGAGGTCGCTGTCGTACTCGAAGCGGCCGGTGAAGCCGGTGCCGCGGTCGTCCACCGAGACGGACAGGTCGAAGCGGGAGACCGGGTTGGAGTGCAGTGCGCGGGTGACCTCGTGGCCGCCGACCGTGAACGGCCGGCTGTCCAGCGGGTGCAGCTCCAGCAGGACCTGGCAGAGCGGGTTGCGGTCCTCGGGGCGTTCGTCGAGCACGGCGTTCGCGATGTCGTCGAAGGGCACCTCCTGGTGCCGGTAACCGCCGATCGACACCTCGCGCACGTGCCGGACCAGCTCGCGGAAGGACGCGCCCTCCTCCAGCTTCAGCCGCAGCGGCAGCAGGTTGACGAAGTAGCCGATCAGGCCGTCGAGTTCGGCCCGGCCGCGGACGTTCACCGGCGAGCCGAGGACCAGGTCACGCTGCCCGGAGCGGCGGTGCAGGGTGAGCGCCAGTCCGGCGAGCAGCACCATGAACGGGGTGGCGTCCTCGCTGCGGGCGAGCGCCCGGACGGCCTCGCCCACCGGGGCCGGCATCGCGAACCGGTGGAAGGCGCCGCGGAAGGCCTGCTCCTCGGGCCGGGGGTGCTCCGGCGCCAGCGCCGGGGCGGTCGGAGCGTCACGCAACTGATCGCGCCAGTAGTCGAGTTGGCGATCGGCGGTGTCGTCCTGGTACTGCCAGGCGGCGTAGTCGGCGTACTGGACGGCGAGTTCCGGCAGCTCGGCCGGGCGGCCCTCGGCCAACGCAGCGTACAGTTCCTGGAGTTCGGCCTCGAGCACGGCCAGCGAGCCCTCGTCCCAGACGATGTGGTGGAGGAGCAGCAGCAGGGTGGTCGCCCCGCCGGCCCGGAAGACCCGCGCCCGCACCAGGGGCCCGGCCGCCAGGTCGAAGGGCTCCAGCGCGGCCTCGGCGACCAGGTCGTCCACCCGGTCGGCGGTGGTCTCGGTGAGCGTGAACGGCAGCTCCACGGCCGGGTGGACGACCTGGCGCGGTCCGTCCTCGGCGAGCTCGAAGGTCGTCCGCAGGCTCTCGTGCCGCTCGACCACCCCCGCCAGTGCCCGCCGCAGCAGCTCGGGGTCGACCGGCCCGGTGAAGCGGAACACCCAGGGCACGACATAGGTCGGCGCGTCCGGGTTCCACTGGTCGAGGAACCAGAGGCCGCGCTGGAACTTGGACAGCGGGGCCTCGACGGCACCCGACCTCGTCAGCTCCGGACGCTCGCCGCGCGCCGAGGAGGTCACCGCAGCGGCGAACTCGGCCAGCGTCGGCGCGTCGAAGATGGTGTACGGCGAGATCATGCCGAAGACGTCGAAGACCCGGCCCACCACGCGTACGGCGGTCAGCGAATCGCCGCCCAGGTGGAAGAAGTTGTCGTCGGCCCCGACCTCCGGCACCCCGAGCACGTCCGCCCACACCGCCGCGATCAGCTGCTCGGCGGGGGTGCGCGGCGGGCGGCCGGCCGGCTTGCCCTCCGGCGCGGCCTGCGGCTCAGGCAGCGCCCCGCGGTCCACCTTGCCGCCGGCGGTCAGCGGGAACGCCTCGAGGGCGGTGAGCGTCGCCGGGACCATGTGCTCCGGCAGCCGCTCGGCCAGCCAGGCCCGGGCCTCGGCGTACCGCGGCGCGGCGCCGGTCACGTACCCGGCCAGCCGGCCCTCGTACGCCACCACGACGCAGCCGGTGACGCCGGGATACCCGGCCAGCACCTGCTCGATCTCGCCGGGCTCGACCCGGAAGCCGCGGATCTTCACCTGGTGGTCGCCGCGTCCGAGGAACTCCAGCGGTCCGTCCTCGGCCGTCCGGCGCACCACGTCGCCGGTGCGGTACATCCGTGCGCCCGGGGTTCCGTCCTGGTCCGCGGACCGGTCCGCGAACGGGTCCGCGACGAAGCGGTCCGCGGTGAGGCCGGGACGGCCCAGGTAGCCGGAGGCCAACAGCGGGCCGCCGACGTACAGTTCGCCCGACTCGCCGGGCGCCACCGGCCGCAGCCGCTCGTCCAGGACGTAGAGCCGCCGGGCGCCGAGCGCGGTGCCGATCGGCACCCGGGCCGCCGGCTGCTCCTGCTCGCCGGAGATCCGGTGGGTGGTGGCGGTGACGACGGTCTCGGTCGGCCCGTACGCGTTCAGCAGCGGCACCCCGGTCGCCGCCCACCAGACGGCGGCGGTGGCGGGCTCCAGCTTGTCGCTGCCCGAGATCATCAGCCGCAGGGTGCGCGGCACCCGGCCGCCCAGGGCCGCCACCACGTCCTGGAAGTAGCCGGCGGCCAGGTTGGCGACCGTGACGCCCTCGGCGTCCAGCAGGTCCAACAGCTCGGCCGGGGACAGCAGTTGCTGCTCGGGGAGGACCAGGCAAGCCCCGGCGGACAGAGCGCCGAGCACCTGCTCCACCGCCACGTCCACGGTCGGGCGGGCGAACTGCAGCACCACGTCCCGCTCGGTGAGGCCGAAGGCCTCCACCACGGCGTCCAGGTGGCCGGTGAGCGCGGTCGGCGGAACGTGCACGCCCTTGGGGCGGCCGGTGGTGCCGGAGGTGTAGATGACGTAGCCGGCGCCGGCGCCCGTCTCGCCGGTGAGCCCGGTCAGCTCCGTGAGTTCCTCGCCGGCGAGGGCGAGGGAGGCCCCGGCGTCCTCGGCGATCCAGCGGTTGCGCTCCTCGGGGGCGGTGCGGTCCAGCGGCAGGTAGGTGGCGCCGGCCCGCAGGACCGCCAGCAACGCGACCACGTGGTCCAGCCGGTCGCGGCCGGTGACGGCGACCGTCCGCCCGGGGGCGAGCCTGGCCGCGAGGGCGGCGGTCAGGCCGTCCAGCTCCCGGTAGCTGACGGTCCGGCCGCCGGTCCGGACGGCCGGCCGCTCCGGGAAGCGGTGGACGGCGGAGGCGAACGGCGCGAATGCGGACGCCGGGAATTCGGGCGTCGCGAATTCGGACGTCGCTAGTGCGGACGTCGTGGATTCGGGCATCGTGGATTCGATGGGGAAACCGCGCGAGGACATCATCCAACCCCAGATCGTGAGAGAAATCGGCGACGAGAGCGACGATAGGGGGAATGCGACGGCCCTATCGGCAGAATGAGAGGAAGGAAATCGGCAGTTTCATCATGCCGCTTTCCGAGCAGGCCAGAGCTACCGGCCGGGGGTGATTCCAAAGCCCTCCGGGGACCAGACGTCCTCCCGGTCGAGGGCGTCCGGAGCGTATTTTCCGAGCGCGCTGATCAGCAGCCGGAGTTCCAATGCCAGGCATTCCGTGAAACGTCGGAGCCCGGATTCCCGGTCCTCCGCGACGGCCAGCAGCGCCGCCCGTCCGAGGCCCACCGCCCGGGCGCCCAGCGCCAGGCTCTTGACCGCCCGGGCGCCTTCCCAGATCCGTCCGGAGACCAGCAGGGAGGGCGGCGGCTCGGCCGCCAGCCGGCGCAGGCACTCCGCGAGCGGCAGCCCGACGTGCGGCAGGAACACCCCGGGCGCCCAGCCGGTGCCGCCCTCCGCGCCGTCCACCACGACGGCGTGCGCGCCCGCCTCGTGCGCCACCCGGGCGGCCTCGGCCACGTCCCGGCCGGGGTAGAGCTTCACCCAGATCCGTACCCGCGGGTAGTTGTTGCGCATCAGCCGGATCTGCTGGCGCAGGATCTCCGCGGTGAAGGTGCCCGGGGTCGCGGCGCGCAGCACCCGCCCGTCGCCGAACAACGGGTCCAGCCCGAAGCGGTCACCGAGCGCGGCAGCGGCCTCGGCCTCCAGCACGGTCATCCCGCCCAGGCCCGGCTTGGCGCCCTGCCCGACCTTCAACTCGAAGGCCAGGCGCCCGGATTCGAGCAGTGGCAGGGCGGCCGGGTCGCTGTGGACGAGGTTCCACACCTCGGCGTCGGCGTCCTCGGTGCTCTGCTGGACGGCCACACCGCCGAGCCCGTCCGGGAGTTCCTCGGTGTAGGCGCGCAGCCGGCCGAGCAGCGTGCGGTCGGCCGCCTCGCCGAGCCGGCCGTAGCCGTTGACCGGCACCACGTTCTCGCCGATCACCATCGGGATCCCGAGTGCCCCGGCCTGCCGGCTGAGGGCCAGCCCCAGGTCGCCGCCGGCCGCCCGGGTGGACCCGGTCGCGGAGACGTACACCGGCAGTGCGGAGGCGAACCCCCCGATGGTGGTGGCGAGTTCGACGTCCCGGTAGTCGGGCTCGCGGCCCAGGTCGATCAGCTTGGCGAGCCGCTGCGGCAGGAACAGCGGTGGGACGATCCGCAGCTCGTCCAGGGCGTCCGGCCGGGGGGGCCGGCCCGTCGCGTCGGGTTGACCGGCGCCGAACAGCACGTGCCCGTACTCCTCGGCGGGCGGGAACGCCGCGGCCGCCCCGGCGCGGGCCCGGCGCCGGACCTCCTCCTCCGGGAAGCCGGGTGCACTCAGGTCGCTCACGGGGACACCACCCCGGCGAGCTTGGGGAACGCACTGGCCTGCCAGACGGCGTCCAGCCCGGCGACGTAGCGGGTGAGCCGCTCGACGCCGATGCCGAAGCCCGCACTGGCCGGCACGCCCTCGCGCACCAGGTCCAGGTACCAGCGGTACTTCTGCGGGTTCTCGCCGGTCTCCCGCATCCGGGTGACGATCTCGGCGTAGTCGTTGGTGCGCTGGCTGCCGCTGCACAGCTCGCCGTAGCCCTCGGGTGCGAGCAGGTCGAAGTTGCGCAGCAGGCCCGGGTCGTCCGGGTGCTCGCGGTCGTAGAAGCCCCGCGAGCCCTTCGGGTAGTCGGTGACGAAGAACGGGCGGTCGCGCCGGGCCGACAGCAACGCCTCACCCTCCCAGTCGAGTTCGGCCTCGGCGCTCTGCGGGTGTCCGATGCCCCGCAGTTCGGCGACCGCCTCCGCGTGCCGGATCCGCCCGAAGGAGCCCTTCAGGAGTTCGGCGAACGCCTGCGGATCCCGGCCGAGTTCGGCGAACTCCTTGGGCAGCTCGCGCACCGCGCTGTCGACCATGTGCACCACCAGGTCCTCGGCCAGCTGGACGACGTCGTCCCGGCTCGCGCCGGCGACCTCCACGTCCAACTGGTGGAACTCGGCCAGGTGCCGGCTCGTCCCGGCGGTCTCCAGCGGTTCCAGGCGGACGTTCGGGGCGATGCAGAAGATCTTGTCGAAGGCGAGCAGCGAGGCCTGCTTGTACAGGATCGCGCTGGTCATCAGCTTGTAGCGGTGACCGTAGAAGTCGATGTCCACCTGCTTGGAACCGCGCGCGCCGGGATCGGTCACCGGGCCGATGATCGGCGGCAGCAGCTCGACGAAGCCCCGACCGCGCAGGAACTCGCGGGCCGCGCTCAGCAGTTGCTGCTGGACGCGGAGCGCGCTGCGGGTGGCCGGCGCGGTCAGGTGGCGGCCCGGATCGGTCGGGGGCATGGGCGTGGAGTCGGGCAGAGGCGTGGAGTCGGGCATGGTCGGGGTCCTGTTCTCTCGGGGAGGGTCTGGTGTCGGGAAGCGTCGGTGCTCGGCCGGTTCAGCGCACGGCGGGAAGGCCCCGGGGTACGGGTGGCTCGGCCGCCCGCGGGTCCCGGCCGTCGTAGCGCCGCTGGACGTGGGAGAGGGCGGCCAGCAGCCCCGCCGAGCCGAGGATGGGCGGGCGGCCGCCCTCGACGAGCCCGGCGATCGGCATCGAGCCGACGGCGGACCACTGCAGCCGCCCGTCCGGGTCCAGCGAGCTGCGCGTCCGCCCGGCGTTGTCGGGGTGCAGGCAGTACGGCACGTCGAGGTAGCCGGCCGCGAACGCCCGCACCAGGGCCCGCCCGAGGTCGGCGTCCAGGTCGAGCACCGCGCCGATCAGCGCCCTGGCCTCGGCCTCGACCCCGGTGTCCGGCGGCTCGGTGGGCCGTGGGCGGGCGCGCTCCGCCGCGGCGGCCGCGGCGGCGGTCTCCAGCGCCCGGACGTTCTCGGCGACGGTCGGGATGCGGTGCGCCTCGGCGGAGGTCTTGACGATCAGCCGGGCGGCGCCGCCGCGCACGGCGAGCCGCGCGGCGTCCTCCAGCAGCAGCCGCGCGCCACCGGGCGAGCGCGGGTACACGCCCATGTACGCGTACACCACGAGGTGCCAGTCGACGTCCGCGAGCAGTTCGCCGGCGATCCGGCCGAGCGCGGCCAGCGCCTCCTCGTCCTGGCGCGCGTTGGTCTGCTGGGCGTAGCTGAGCGAGATGCTGCGCAGGCCGTGCTGGCGGAAGAACAGCGCCTCCAGCACGCTGATGGCGATCAGCAGCGAAGGCGGGCAGAGCTGGCCCATCATGCAGCCGCCGAAGGTCTCCAGGTGCGGTTCGGCGCCGAACTCCCGGGTGGCGGAGAGGAGTTCGCAGCTGCGCCGCCAGCAGGCCACCGCCTCGTGGAGCGGGGTGCGGCCGTACGGCAGGCAGTAGGAGACCGGTCCGCCCTCGGTGGCGTCCAGGCCGGCTGCCAGCAGTGCTTCGAAGATCCGTTCCGGCGAGGCCGAGCCGTGCCGGACCTGCACCGGGAAGCCCGCGTCCGCGACCCCGCGCAGGACCGCCCGGGTGACGTCGACCGGGTGGGTGGCGATCGGGTAGCCGTTGAGACCCGCCCCGACGGCCAGGGCGCGGCGCGCGGCGTCGAGGTCGCCGGTGCGGGTGTAACTGTCCAGGGTGATGGTGCCGACGGTGACGGCGGACGCCCCCCGGGTGGCGAGCAGGCCCGCCCGCATCGAGGCCGCCGCCGCCATGCCCATCCGGGGCTGGACCACCAGGGCGCCGGCCTCCGCGGCCTGGGCCACGAACGCGCCGAAGCTCGTCACAGCAGGACCCGGGAGTGCAGGCCGTCGACGAACTCACGGAACCCGGCCACCGAGGAGCCCTCCTCGAAGACGGCGTCGAAGCCGGCCGCGAGCAGCGTCCGCTCGCGGTCAGGGTCGTCGGCTCCGGCGATGCCGAGCTTGCCGCCGATGACGGTCGGTGTGCGCCGCAGGTCCGGGCAGGCGCGCAGGGCCGGGATGACCCGCAGACCCTCCTGGTGGCCGTGCCCGTTGACGCTGCTGATCACGATCAGGTCCGGCTCGATCCGGCGGCATTCGGAGAGCAGCAGCGCGTCCGGGACGCATGCGCCCAGATTCGTCACCCGGTGCCCCATTTCCTCCAGCAGGAACTGCAGGAACACCAGGTTCCAGGTGTGCGAATCCGAGGCCATCGTCGTCACGACGACGTCCAGTCCGCCCCGTTCGGCATTTCCGTGCACCACAACTCAGCCCTCATCGGTAGAGATCGTCGATGGAATTCCGCCGACGCCCCGGCCGGCGGCCCGGGAATTCCGGCGCGTCGTCGGCGACGGCCCAGCCCCACCAAGAACGTTAGGAACGACGGGGCCCGGCAAGCGGCAGCTCGTGCGGCAAAAAGCGGCAGAATCGACGCCGGCGGATGCCCGGCCGGGGAGTCACCGCATCGTCAGCCCGCCGGCTCACGGCGGTTCAGCCCGCGACGGCCAGCAGTGGGACGTCCCCGGCCGTCGGAAGCCGGAGTCCGGGCTCCTCCCGGACGAGGCGCCGGCACAGGTTCAGCACCGTGAAGCGCACGCCGTCACGGGCGGGCACACTGCGGATCAGCCCGCGGGACAGCAGTTCGTGCACCGTCGCCAGGCAGGTCTGCAGCGCCCAGCCGCTGCGCGCCGCCGCGTCCTCCCCCGACCAGTCCCCGGGCTCGTCCACGAGCACCGCCAGCAGGGCGCGCTGACGCTCCGACAGTGTCCGGATGGCCGGCTCCACCTCGTCCCGCACGTCACCGCGCGCGCCGAACACCAGCGGCGGCGCCGCGAGCGTGAACGGGACGGCCCCCAGCCGGGCCACCAGCTGGGCGGTGGACTGCACCAGCGCCCACCCCGCCGCGCGCTCCAACGCGCCCGGCAGGCCGTCCAGGTGGCGGCAGAGCTCGGCGACCGCGGGCGCCTCGGAGCGCTCCAGGGTGTAGCCGGGGCGCAGCCGGCACAGGTGCGAGAGCAGCAGCCGGACGGCGCCGACCTGCGCCAATGCCTCCGGATCGGTGTCGAGTTCGGGGGCCGGGACGGGCAGCGGCGCGAGCGGGATGACCTGGCCTCCGGGCAGCGGCCGGGCCTCCCGGGCGGTGATCAGCACCCGCAGCCCGGGGCAGTGGTGGAACAGCCCGTCCAACTGCCCGGCGTCCACCCCGCCGTCGGCGCCGTCCAGCACCAGCAGGGCGGGCCGGTCGCCGATGTGCCGGACGATGTCCTCCAGCAGGCCGCGCCAGGGCTGCGGGCCACCGCCGCAGTCCACCCACCGCACCGACCAGCGGGCGGACAGGTGCAGCCGGCGGGCCACCTCCAGCGCGAGCCGGGTCTTGCCCACCCCGCCGAGTCCCACCAGCGAGACCAGCCGGTCCCCGTGCACGGCGAAGGCGTCGGCCAGTACCTCGGTCTCCATCTCCCGGCCGACGATCGCCCCGCGCGGCACCGGCGGGGCGGCCGGCTCGGCCACCGACTCGGCGGCGAGCTGGTGCCGGCGGGCGGCCTCCTCGAAGTCCGTCCGGCTGCGGCCTTCCAGCCGCAGCGCGTCCGCCAGCAGCCGGACGGTCTCGTTGCGGGGCCGGCGCACCCGGCCGCTCTCCATGTCCCGGATCGCCCGCACACTGAGGGTCGCGTGGTCGGCCAGGCACTGCTGCGTCAGCCCGATCCGCTCGCGCCGTAGCCGCAGCAGCTCGCCGAAGCCCGCCGCCGTTCTCACCGCTTGCACCGATTGCCCGCCGTCCATGCCTCGTCTGCCCTTCGTGGTCCGGACTGCTCCTGAGGTCGGGCCGGCGGCGGCAGCAGCACTGGGCACCCGCGCGGCCCGTGGTTCGGCCGTACGAGCCCCGGTGGTCAGGCTGTGGCCTCCGAACCGGTTCCCTCCGGTTCCCGATGCTCCAGGCTCGCCGTCTACGCCCGATCAACGATCGATCACCGGCCCCACCCGCGACCTTCACCCCGGCCTCACATCCCGCCCGACTGTCAGTCCCTCCTTGTACGGTCGGTCCCGGTGACAACGCTGCCGATCCGAGAGTGTGACGCATGTTCAGGACAGACCCGGAGACGCCCGACCTCTTCATCACCCCGGTCGAGGACGTCTTCATCCGCAACCACCTCGGGCCGCACCCGCGGCTCGAGGCGGCGACCTTCTCGCTCACCGTCGAGGGCCTGGTCGAGCGGCCCCTGCGGCTCGACCTGCACGCGCTCCGGGGCCTGCCACAGACCCGCTTCACCGCCGTCCACGAGTGCTTCGGCAACCCGCTGCGCCCCCACGTGCCGACCCGCGCCGTCACCAACGTGGAGTGGGTCGGCGTCCCGCTCGCCGCCGTGCTGGACCTCGCCGGTCCGCGCCCGGAGGCCCGGCACGTCTGGCTGGAGGGCGCCGACCACGGCGCCTTCGCGGGCGAGAGCGGCGTGAACTACCTCAAGGACCTGCCCCTCGACCAGGCGGGCTCCGAGGTGTTCCTCGCGCACACCATGAACGGCGAGCCGCTGCCCCCCGACCACGGGTACCCGCTGCGGGCGGTGGCGCCGCGGATGTTCGGCACCAACTCGGTCAAGTGGCTGACCAGGATCGTGCTGGCCGCCGACCGCCCCGAGCACCTCTTCACCACCCGCCTGTACGTCCGCACGCTGCCCGGCGAGAGCGAGGCTCAGCCGGTCCGCGAGAAGGACGTCAGCAGCAAGCTGCTCACCCTGCGGGACGGGCAGTCCGTTCCGGCCGGGAGCTGTGAAGTGGCGGGCTACGCCTGGAGTTCCACCGAGGTGACGGCCGTCGAGGTCGCCGTGGACGACGCCGACTGGCAGCCCGCCGCCCTGGACGGGCGCGGCCCCGACCCCACCTGGCAGCGCTTCCGCCTGCGGTGCGACCTCGCCCCGGGCCCGCACCGCGTCCGCTGCCGGGCCACCGACTCCGCCGGGCGGGTCCAGCCGCTCACCGGGGACCGGAACGCCGTCCACGAGGTGCACGTGGTGGCCGAGGCGCGGGAGTCCGCCGGGGTCGGCGCGCGCCCGGCCGGGCGGTGATCGCTGGGGAAGCGCACAGACCGGGGCACAGGCGGACCGAACCGGGCGGGATGGGACGATACCTGCCATGTTTAGCAAGTCTCCATCGGTCCAGGGCGCCGGCGCCCCGCCCGACCCGCTCCTGCGGCTGCTGCTCGAACTGGGTGAGGCCCTGTTGGGCGGCGGTCTGCCCGTCCATGAGGTCGAGGAGGAGCTCCGCGGGCTGGGGCGGGCGCTGGGGGCTCCGCAGGCGCGGGTCGCGGCCCTGACCAACGGGCTGTTCGTCGCCCTGGGCGCGGACGAGGCCACCCGGTTCCAGCCGGTCGGCGCCGCGCTGCGGTTCGAGCAGACGGCCGCCGTCCTCCATCTGGTGCACCGGCTGCGCGCGGGTGAGCTCGACGGGCCCCGGGCGCTCGCCGAGCTGGACGGGATCCGGCGGGCGCCGGCCCGCTGGCCGGCGTGGGTGGCGGACCTCGGGGCGCTGCCGGTCGGGGTGGGGGTCTGCCTCTTCCTGCAGCCGGTCGCGGCGAACGTGCTGGCGGCCGGGCTCGGATCGTTGGTCGTGGCGGGGCTGACCGTGCTCGCACGGCGGTTGCCGTACCTGCGGCCGCTGCTGCCCGTCACAGCCGGGTTCCTGGTCGCACTGCTGGTCCTGTCGCTCGCGCGGGCCTCGCTGCTGGACGGCTCGTTGCGGACGATCGTGGCAACGCTGGCGATCCTGCTGCCGGGCGGGCTGCTGGTCACCGGGTTGTCGGAGATCGCCGCGGGTGCGGCCAGCGCGGGTACGGCCCGGCTGGTGTCCGGCGCGGTGCAGCTGGCGCTGTTCCTCGCCGGGGTGGCGGCGGCCGCGAGCGCGATCGGCATGCCGGCCACGGCGCTGGCCAATGTGCAGGTGGTCAAGCCGAGTTGGTGGGTGATCGGGCTGGGTCTGGCGATCGCCGTGGCCGGTGTGGTGGTCAACGTCAACACGCCGCCCTCGGCGATCCCGTGGATCGTCGCGGTGATCGCGGTCAGCGTCACCGTCCAGGTGGTGGTGGGATCGGTGCACGGCGCGGCGATCGGCGGCCTGGCCGGGGCGGTCTCCGCCGCGGTCGCGGCCACCCTGGTGCACTGGGTGCCGGGCGGTCCGCTCTGGCAGGTGCTCTACCTTCCGGCGTTCTGGATCGTGGTGCCGGGCTCCTTCGGCCTGTTGAACACCGCGCAGATCGAGGTCGGCAACGGCGCGCAGCCGGTGCTGGCGGCCGTGTCGGCGGTGTTCGGGGTGTCGATCGGCACCCTGATCGGCTCGGTGATCAGCCGGATCCCCCGCCCCTCCCTCCCCGTCCTGCAGCCTCGGGCGTGAGCCGGGCGGCGGGAGGGACGGGGAGGAGCGGGGCGAGGAGGAGCGGCCGACGAACCCGGTCAGGAGTGGCGTAGCGCTTCGGTGAGGCGGTGCGCCGCCTCGGTGACGGCCTGGGAGAGCTGGGCACCGGGGTGGCGGGTGAGCCGTTCGATCGGACCGGAGACCGAGACCGCGGCGACGACCCGGTTGGACGGGCCGCGGACGGGCGCGGACACGGAGGCGACCCCGAGTTCACGTTCGCCGATGGACTGGGCCCAGCCGCGGCGCCGTACGCCGCTGAGCGCGGTGGCGGTGAAGCGGGCGCCCTGCAGGCCGCGGTGGAGGCGTTCGGGTTCCTCCCAGGCGAGCAGGACCTGGGCGGCGGAGCCGACCTTCATGGGGAGGGTGATGCCCACCGGAACGGTGTCGCGCAGGCCGGAGAGCCGCTCGGCGGCGGCCACGCAGATCCGGACCTCGCCCTGTCTGCGGTAGAGCTGGGCGCTCTCGCCGGTGACGTCGCGCAGGTGGGTCAGGACCGAGCCGGCGGCGGCCAGCAGGCGGTCCTCGCCGGCGGCCGCCGACAGCTCGGAGACGCGCGGGCCGAGGATGAACCGGCCCTGCATGTCCCTGGTGACCAGGCGGTGGTGTTCGAGTGCCACGGCGATCCGGTGGGCGGTGGGCCGCGCCAGGCCGGTGGCGGCGACGAGTCCGGCCAGGGTGGCGGGACCGGCCTCCAGGGTGGCAAGGATCGAGGTGACCTTGTCGAGCACACCGACGCCGCTCGTGTTGTCCATGGAATGGATACTCCGTCTCAAATCCCGTGAGCGGCGGGTCGGCGCTGCTCACGGAGGCTCCGGGCGGGGAGCGGGGGTGGTCAGCGAGGACAGGCCGGAGAAGAAGTCGGCCGATTGCCTGCGCCGGGCACGAGACGGGTACGCGAAAGGGCCGGGGCGGGAAGCGCCCGGGCGAAGGACAGCACAGAGAGCACCGTGTCTCCTCATCTTTCCCGCGCCACAGTGGCGACAGGCCGGAGTTGGCACTGATCCCGGACGGCACGGCGCGTACTTCGGACGCCGGTCGACCGGGGAGTTGCCGGGGCTTCGTAGGGCCGGTCCCTCCACCCCTCTGGATGATTCGCGAGGAACCATACAAGACTCCCCGGGCAGCACGTCAAACCTCCACCCCTCACGCGCAGGCAGCGGCGGGCGGCCCGCCGACCGGGCCTTCCCCGGCGGGCCCTCCGGTGGGCCCGATTCGTGGGAGAGTGGAGGAGTCGGGAGTTCCGGCCTGAGCGGTGGCCGACCTCCCCCCGGAGACACTCCAGAGGTCTCCCATGACACAGCTGAACGAGATCCGCTCCATCGCCCCGGAGGCCCTCGCCGTCGCGGGCGTGCTGGACCCGCCGGTCGCGGCCGGGGCGGGATCGCGGGGCTACAACGACTTCGTCGACCCAGGCGACCTGCCGGACTCCGCGCAGCCGTGGCAGTGGCACTGGTCCCCCGACCTCCTGTCGCGGCTCGCGGAGGACAGCTGGCTGCAGGTGAAACTGGGCTACAGCTGGTTCGAGGCCGCGGGCAGCGCGGCCGGACCGGTGCGACTCACGCTGTACGGGGTGCCCCACCGGAGCCGGCACGCGCTGGCGACGCGCCTGGCCGAGGCCCGTCCCGCGGTCGGCGCGGTCTTCATCGCGGACGACACCCTGGAGCCGGAGCCCCGCTGGCAGTGGCCGCTGCGCCTCTGCGCCGTCACGACGGAGGCCGCCGAGGGCCTGTTCGCCGTGCTGGACCACGACGCGGAGGTAGCTCCGGTCATCGACGTGTACACCCTCGGCGAGCAGGACGGGGACTGCGACGTGCTGGCCGTCTCCGGCGCCGCCGAGTTCGACGCGCTGACGGTCGGCGGCGGCCTCAGCGCCGTCTGCCTGGCCTGGTGCGCCCCACAGCCGCCCGACCCGCACCAGCTGGCCCAACTCGACGCGGCCGCGCGTAGGCTCGACGCCTCCGGCTGGGTCGTCGCGGACCTCTCGGCGACCGGCGCGGTCGACTGGCTCGACCGGTTCGTCCGCCATCTCTCCGAGAACCTCGCCCTGGACGAAGCGGCCGGCCGCGCCGGCTCCTGGCTGACGGTGGCCCACCCCGGGCTCGCCGAGCACCACGCGGTGGCCGAGGGCCTGGCGGCCGCGGTCGAGCCACCCCCGGCCCCCGCGGTGCCGCCACCCCCGGTCGAGCCGGCCGAGCTGCCGGCCGGTGGCTCGGCCGAGCCGTACGCCGGTGGCCTCGGCGGGCAAGCGGCGGACGACCTCCGTCTCTCCGACCGGCGGCCGCCGCTCGCGGCCCTCACCGACCGGATCCGCCGCGCGGCCGCAGGCGTCCGGTTCAACGGGATACGACTCGGCGGGGTCGTGGCCGACGCCGTCCGGGAGGTCCGCCAGGCCGGAGCGGCGCCCGGCGTGACCAACGACCGCTACCTCCAGGCACTCGTCAGCGACCAGCAGACGGGCAACCGGCTCCTGCACGCCTTCCACGCCGGCGCGGTGAACGAGATCCACCTCCGGGTGGGTCCGCACAGCGCCGAGTGGCACCAGATGGCGTCCGCGTTCCCCGAGCAGGGCCTGGAGTTCCGGGGCGGGGCGGCGCGCCTCACGGTCACCTTCGACGAGGAGCGGGACCAGGCACTCCTCCACGAGCCCGTGGAGGTCTTCCTGCCCCGGCGGGGCGCCTCCAGCGAGGCCGTCTTCCCGGTGACGGTCGGCGCCCAGGAGCGGGAGATCCGGTGCACCGCGCGCGTCTACTACCGCAAGCGCCAGCTGCAGCGGCTGGTGATCAGCGGCCCGGTCGCGGCGTCCGACGACCCCGTGGACGGGCGGGAGATCGCGATCAACGGCGAAGCGTACGACTCGCTCGCCGAACCGCCGAGTCGGCACGACGACACCGACACCGACGCGAGCGCGGGCGCGGGCGCGGGCGACGCGGCCGACAGCGCGGCAACCGACGCCCGCTCGGCGACGATCCGGATCGTGAGCGACGAGGTCCTGGTGGTCGGCACCGGCGAGAACGGCCCGGTGCGGATCCCGGATCTCGACCGGTTCCGGGCCGGAATCCGGGGCCTGCTCAACCAGTCCGTGAACGAGGACGCCGCCGCCACCGGCCCCGCCACCGGCCCCGGCCCCGGCCCCGGCTCACCCACACCGGTCGCCCTGCTCCGCGGCCTCGCCCAGCAGGGCAGCTCCCTCTACCAGCAGTTGGAGCAGCAGGGGTGCAGCGGTTTGAAGGACGCCGCGTCGCTCCAGCTGGTGTCGGCCGAGACGGCCGAACTCTGGCCGCTGGAGTTCGTCTACGACTACGGGTATCCCGCCGACACCGCCAAGCTCTGCGACGGCTGGCAGCACGCCCTCGAAACCGGGACCTGCTCCTGCCGCCGCCCGGACCGCTCCGGCGTCCTCAGCCGCAGGACCATCTGCCCGCTCGGCTTCTGGGGCTTGCGCATGGTGATCGAGCGCCGGGTGGAGCGCGCCCAGCTCGACCGCAGCGTGGTCGAACAGGCCCCGCAGGGCACCCGCAGCACGCTGCGCCCGGTCGACGGCGCGCTCTTCGCGGCGAGCAGGATCGTCCGCAAGGCGGACCGGGACCACGCGGTCGGCACCCTGCTGGACTCATTCGGACCCGACGCCCTGCACACGGCCGACAGCTGGAAACGCTGGCGGCAGGTGGTCAAGACCGAAGGTCCCCCGCTGCTGCTGGCCGTTCCCCACCACGGACACGACCAGGGGGCGACCCCGGTCCTGGAGATCGGCCGGGCGAGCAAACTGCCGTCGCTCCTGATCGACCGCCGGGACATCGTCTCCGACCTGCACTCTCACGAGGTCGGCCCGGTCGTCATGCTGCTCGGCTGCAACACCGCCCAGGAGGACGTCAGTTGGCAGAACGTGGCAGCGAGGTTCCTGGAGAAGAGCGCCCCGGTCGTGGTGGGGACGCTGGTACCGACCCTCGGTCGCCAGGCGGCGGTGATGGCGGGCATCGCCGGCGTGATGCTCGCCGGGAACACCCGCGAGGACCTGACCATCGGCGAGTTGGTGCGCGACATCCGGCGGCAGCTGCTCCTCCGGGGTTGCACGCTGGCCATGGCAGTCGTGGCCTTCGGCGACGCCCGCTGGCTGGTCGGCAACCGACCGCCAGTGACCGACGACGGGCCGGCAGCGGTCGGCGGTGGGGGTGGTGGAGGTGGAGTTGGTGGTGGTGGCACACCGGAAGCCGCACCTCAAGGCGCACCGGGAGGCGGATCGTGATCACCATCGAGATGCTGCCCGCCGCACACGGCGACGCACTGTGGGTCGAATGGCCCGGCAGCGGAACGGCCGTCCACCGCATGCTGGTCGACGGCGGCCCGAGCCCCGTCTACCCGGCGGTCTTCGCCCGGGTGAAGGCACTGCCGGCCCGCAGCCGCCACCTGGACGTCCTGGTCGTGACCCATGTGGACGGCGACCACATCGAGGGCGTCGTCCGCCTCCTACAGGACCGCGCCGCGCTGAACCTCGCGATCGACGACGTCTGGTTCAACGGCTGGCCGCAGGTATCCGAACGGGCCGACCTGCTCGGCGCCGCCCAGGGCGAGATGGTCCAGGCACTGATCGACCGTCAGAAACTTTCCTGGAACGCCGCCTTCGGGCTTCCCCGCGCGGGGAAGGCACCGCCCGCCCTCTGCCTCGCCGACCGGGGAGCGCTGCCGACCGCCGAACTGCCCGGCGGCGCCCGGGCGACCCTGCTCTCCCCCGGCCGGCCCGAGCTGGACGCGCTGCTGCGGGAGTGGGGGCGGACGGTGAGGAGCCTCGGCATGACCCCCGGCGACCCCGACCAGGCCCTCGCCCTCCTGGCCCAGCGGAAGAACCTGCGCGGCCTCGCCACCGACCTCCTCGGCGGCGAACGGCTCGACACCTCCGTGCCGAACGGTTCGAGCATCGCCTTCCTGCTGGAGCACGACGGACACCGGCTGCTGCTCACCGGCGACAGCCACGGGGACGTCCTCGGGCGCGGTCTGGACCGGCTGCTGAAGCAACTCGGCGGGACCAGGCTCACGGTCGGCGCCCTCAAGGTCCCGCACCACGGCAGTGCGGCCAACACCACGGACGGCCTGCTGTCCCGGCTGGACACCCGCCGATTCCTCGTCTCGACCAACGGCGACAAGTTCCACCACCCCGACGCGGCCGCGATCGACCGCATGATCGCGGCGGTGGACCACCTCGACGCGGCGGACGGCAGCACGGAGGACGGCGGCGCCGCTCCGGCCGAACTCGTCTTCAACTACCGCAGCCGCACGACGGAACCGTGGGCCGACGCCGCGCAGCAGCGCGAGCGCCACTACACCGCCGTCTACCCGGCGGCGCCCGCGACCGGCACGACCGTGGAGGTCTGATCATGACCAGCATCGGTGTAGCCCTC
Source organism: Kitasatospora sp. NPDC051164 (assembly GCF_044455625.1). Lineage (NCBI taxonomy): Bacteria > Bacillati > Actinomycetota > Actinomycetes > Kitasatosporales > Streptomycetaceae > Kitasatospora > Kitasatospora sp. NPDC051164. Next base: position 94,965 of record NZ_JBITFB010000021.1, read on the forward strand.
TCCGGAGGCGGCTACCGCGCCACCATGTGGGGCATCGGCGCCCTGCTGTACCTCGCCGACAGCGGCCGACACCGGGACGTCGTGGCGATCTCCTCGGTGTCCGGCGGCTCGGTCGCCAACGGAGTGGTCGCCCACGAGACCGACTACCGGCAGGACCCGGGCGCGGACTTCGCCGAACGCGTCCGTCCGCTGATCCGCCACTGCGCCCGCGTCGGCCTGTTCTTCTGGGGGCCGTCCACCAACCGGTACGTGCGCTCGCTCTTCGCCCTCGCCGGCCTGGCCGTGCTGACCCTGCTCGCGGGGGTCGCCGCCACCGCCGTCGAGGGGCTGCGGCTGCTCTCCGGCGTGCTCCTGGGCGCGGGGCTGCTGCTCCTGGCCGGTGCGGTGGTGGTCTTCGAGCGGCGCAGCGCCGTCGTGGACCGGGCGCTGGCCCGCGAGTTCTTCCACGGCGACGGCGACGGCGCCGCGACGGACCTCTCCGCCGTGCGGCGCTCCGTCGACCACGTGTTCTGCACCACCGAGTTGCAGAGCGGCGACCACTTCTACTTCTCGCCCGCGTTCGTCTACGGGTTCCGCTTCGGCACCGGCGTTCCGGGCGGCCTCCCGCTCTCCACGGCCGTCCAGTCCTCGGCCTGTCTGCCGGGCGCGTTCGCCGTCCGGCGGCTCCCCACCGCCCGCCACCGCTTCCCGCCCCCGGCCGGTCCCACCGAGGCGGCGACCGACCTGGTGCTCACGGACGGCGGGGTGTACGACAACATGGCCGACGAGTGGCTGGTGGGGCTTCCCGAACGGGCGCGGCGCCCCGACCACCCGCCGGCCGCCTACGACGTCGACGAGATCGTCGTGGTCAACGCCTCGGCCGGGATGACCTGGCAGCCGTTCCGCGCGTCGCGGGTTCCCGCGATCGGCGAACTGCTCGCGCTGGCCCGCATCAAGAGCGTGATGTACGACGTCACCACCAGCCACCGGCGCAGCGAACTGGTCCAGTGGTCCGACCGGGCCGGACGGACCGGCGGCCCGCTCGGCGCGCTGGTTCACATCGCGCAGTCGCCGTACCGGGTGGCCGACGCCTACGCGGGCGCGGCCGACACGGGCGCCGGGAGCGCCGGGAGCGGATCGGGTTCCGGCAGCGGGACGGCCACCGGGAGCGGGACGGCCACCGGCGGCGCGGTCGGCACCGGGTACGGCCCGGACCTCGCCGCCCGGGCCGCCCGGGCCAAGGAGGTGCTCGACCTGCTCGGCCACGACCCGGGGCGGCGCGCCGTCTGGGAGGAGCGGACGACCAGGAGCCGCACCACCAGGACCGTGCTGCGCAAGCTCGGCGCCGACACCACCGCGGACCTGCTCCTGCACGCCTACACGCTCACCGCGTGCAACCTGCACGTCCTGCTCGACTACCCGCTGCCGGCGGCCCTTCCGGACCGCGGGTACTTCCTCGGCCTCACCACCGGCCCAGGTACGCGGAGTTGACACCGGGGCACGCCGAGGGCCACCGACGCCCGCCGAGGCCCGCCGCGGCCCGCGGCCCGGTCATGGCACCGCCGTCACCAGCGGTCGTGCACCTGCGGCCGGATCCGGCGGTCGTAGAGTTCCCGCACGGCGTCCAGGGTGGCCGTCGGCAGCGGCGCCGACCCGGCGGCGGCCGCGTTCGCCCGGGCCTGCGCCACGTTGCGGGCGCCGGGGATCACCGTGGTCACGCCCGGCTGCTGGACGATCCAGCGCAGCGCCGTCTGCGCCGCGGTGGCGCCCTCCGGGGCGAGCGCGGCGAACTCAGCCGCCGCCTCGACGCCGGTCGCGAAGTCCACGCCGGAGAAGGTCTCGCCCTGGTCGAAGGCCTCGCCGTGACGGTTGTAGGTGCGGTGGTCGTCCGGCGGGAAGACGGTGCGTTCGCTGTAGCGGCCCGAGAGCAGGCCGGAGGCCAGCGGCACCCTGGCCAGGATCCCCACCCCGGCGGCCTCGGCGGCGGGCAGCACCTGTTCCAACGGCTTGAGCCGGAACGCGTTGAGGATGATCTGCACGCTCGCGACGCCCGGGCGCGCGATCGCGGTCAGCGCCTCCGCGCAGGTCTCCACGCTCACCCCGTACGCGGCGATCCGCTCCTCCGCGACCAGGGTGTCCAGCGCGTCGAAGACCTCGTCCGAGGAGTAGACGGGCGTCGGCGGGCAGTGCAGCTGCACCAGGTCGAGTCGCTCCACCCCCAGGTTGGCCCGTGAACGGTCCGCCCAGGCACGGAAGTTGGCGAGCTGGTAATGCTCGGGGCGCTGCTCGACCCGGCGCCCGAACTTGGTGGCGACGAACACGTCCGCGTCCGGGCGGTCCTTCAGGAAGCGGCCGATCAGCCGCTCGCTGCGGCCGTCGCCGTAGACGTCGGCGGTGTCGAAGAGCGTGACGCCTGCTTCCACGGAGGCCTCCAGCACGGCGAGGGCGTCCTCCTCCCGGACGTCACCCCAGTCCGCGCCGAGCTGCCAGGTGCCGAGTCCGACGATCGAGACGGGCCGACCGGTGCGGCCGAGTACGCGATGTTCCATGGGGCGAGCCTCTCACGCCGCTCACGTCCGCCCCCGCAGCCGTCGATCCGCGCGTCCGGCTCGCGGCCTTCCGACGGCGACTCCGTAGGCGCATGTACGCACCTGCGCACGGAAACGCCCTACGATGGGCGAATGAGCACCGGCACCCATCTGGCAGATGCACACCGCTCGCAGCAGCGGGCCGAGCAGCGCCTGGACGTCGCCGCGTCCGTGCTGACGCTGTTGGCCGACCGGACCAGGCTCGCCCTGCTGGAGCGGCTCGGTCGGGGCGAGGCGGATGTCACCACGCTGACCGAGGCGACGGGCGCCGCCCGGCCGTCGGTCAGCCAGCACCTGGCCAAGCTCCGGCTCGCCGGTCTCGTCGCCACCCGCAAGGAGGGGCGGCGCGTCGTCTACTCGCTGCGCCACGGCCACCTGCGCCGGCTCGTCGACGAGGCGCTGAACGTCGCCGACCACCAGATCGGCCACCTGCCGCCCCACGACTGACCGCACGGGCGGGTCGGACAGCGGGCGCACCGGACAGCCGGGGCGGGTCGGCTTCTGACAAATAGGTGCACACGTACGCACCTGTTCCTATGATGGGTTGACCACCCCACTGCCGACCGGGACGGGGTAGCCCATGCTGTCCGTGCTGCGCAACCGCGCCTACCGCCACCTCTTCACCGCGCAGGCCGTGGCCCTGGTCGGCACCGGCCTGGCGACGGTGGCGCTCTCCCTGCTGGCGTACCGGATCGCCGGCAGCGACGCCTCGGCGGTCCTCGGTACCGCGCTGGCGATCAAGATGGTCGCCTACGTCGCCATCGCGCCGATCGCCGGCGCACTCGCCGGGCGGCTGCCCCGACGGACGCTGATGGTCGCGATGGACCTCACCCGGGCCTGCGTCGCGCTCGCCCTGCCGTTCGTCGACCAGGTCTGGCAGATCTACGTCCTGGTCTTCCTGCTCCAGGCCGCCTCGGCCGCCTTCACCCCGACGTTCCAGGCCACCATCCCGGATGTCCTGCCCGCCGAGCGCGACTACACCAACGCCCTGTCGATGTCCCGGCTCGCCTACGACCTGGAGTCGCTGTTCAGCCCCGCGCTCGCCGCGCTGCTGCTGTCGGCGGTGTCGTACGACTGGCTGTTCGCCGGGACGGCGGTCGGCTTCCTCGCCTCCGCCGCCCTGGTGGTCTCCGCCGTCCTGCCCAAGCCCGCCCCGGTCGAACGCGCGGGCAGCGGCCACGCCAAGGCCGCCTTCGGCACCCGGCTGTTCCGGGCCACCCCCCGGTTGCGTGCCCTGCTCGCCCTCGACCTCACGGTCGCCGCCGCCGGCGCGATCGTGTTCGTCGACACGGTCAACGTCGTCCGCGACCACTTCCACCGCCCGGCCGGGGCCGTCTCGGTCGCGCTCGGCGCCTACGGCGTCGGCTCGATGCTCACCGCGCTCCTCCTGCCCCGCCTCCTCGCCCGCACCGGCGACCGGGCGATCATGCTGCCCGCCGCCTTCTCCCTGCCGGCCGTCCTCGCCGCCGTCACCGCGATCTCCGCCGTCCGGGCCGGCACCGGATCGTGGGTGGCCCTGCTCGCCGCCTGGGCCCTCGTCGGCGCCGGCAGCTCCGCCGTGCTCACCCCCGGCGGACGCCTCATCCGCCGCTCGGCCGCCGACGCCGACCTGCCGGCCGCGTTCGCCGCCCAGTTCTCCCTCTCGCACGCCTGCTGGCTGCTCACCTATCCCCTCGCCGGCTGGCTCGCCGCCGGCGCCGGACTGCCCGTCACCGCCGCCGTCCTCGGCGTCGTCGCCCTGGCCGCCGCGACGGGAGCCGCCGCCCTGTGGCCGGCCCGCGACCCCGACGCGCTGGAGCACCTGCACACCGATCTGCCCACCGGCCACCCCCATCTCGCCGACGCGCACGCCACCGCCACCGGCGCCTGGCGGCACGGCCACCACTACGTCATCGACCGCCACCACCACGCCTGGCCCCACCCGACCGCCACCGGCACCCGCACCCACACCCGCACGCGGGCCACGACCGGCTGACCCCACCCGGGGAAGCGGATCGTCAGAACCACTCGGGGCGGCACTCCCCCGCCGTCCGGTCGAGGCTGTCGAGCAGGTCGAACTGCGGCCCGGTGCGCGGTAGTTCGACCCGGAAGAAGTACCGGGCCGCCTGCCTCTTGCCCTGGCGGAAGGCATCCGTGCCGGCGCCGAGCGCGAGGAACTGCTCCAGCCAGATCCAGGCCAGCACCACATGGCCGACGGCTTCCAGGTAGACGGTGGCGTTGGCCAGCGCGGCCGCCGGGTCCCCCGCGGCCCACAGCGTGGCGGTGGTCCGTCCGATCCGGGCCGCCGCGGCGTCCAGGCGGGCGGCGAGGTCGGCCGCCTCGCCGCCGGCCGCCGCGGCCCGCGCGGTGGTCGCCGCGAGGGTGTCGAGGAGCAGCCGCAGTCCCGCGCCGCCGTCCATCACGACCTTGCGGCCGAGCAGGTCCAGTCCGTGGATGCCGTGGGTGCCCTCGTGGATGGGGTTGAGCCGGTTGTCCCGGTAGAACTGCTCGACGTCGTACTCGCGGGTGTAGCCGTAGCCGCCGTGCACCTGGATGGCGAGGTCGTTGGCGGCCAGGCACCACTGCGACGGCCAGCTCTTGGCGATCGGCGTCAGGACGTCCAGCAGCAGGTGGGCGCGGGCCCGGTCGGCCTCCTGCTCGGCGGTGGCCTCCTCGTCGAGCAGCCGGCTGCAGTACAGGCCGAGGGCGAGCGCGCCCTCCACGTAGCTCTTCTGCGCCAGCAGCATCCGACGTACGTCCGCGTGCTCGATGATCGGCACCTGCGGGGCGTGCGGGTCCCTGCCCCCGAGCGGGCGGCCCTGCGGGCGGGTGCGGGCGTAGTCGAGGGCGTGCAGGTAGCCGGTGTAACCGAGCGCCGTGGCGCCCTGGCCGACGCCGATGCGTGCCTCGTTCATCATGTGGAACATGTACGCGAGCCCGTGGTGGGGCTCGCCGACCAGGTGGCCGACCGCGCCAGGGGCGCCGCCGGGGGTGTGTCGGCCCTCGCCGAAGTTGAGCAGGGCGTTGGTAGTGCCGCGGTAGCCCATCTTGTGGTTGAGGCCGGCGAGCACCACGTCGTTGCGCTCCCCGAGCGTGCCGTCCGGCCCGACCAGGTACTTGGGCACGATGAACAGCGAGATGCCCTTCACGCCCGCCGGACCGCCGGGGATCTTGGCCAGCACCAGGTGGACGATGTTCTCGCTGAGCTCGTGGTCGCCGCCGGAGATCCACATCTTGGTGCCGGTGATCCGGTACGTGCCGTCGGCGGCCGGCACCGCCCGGGTGGTGATGTCGGCCAGCGAGGACCCGGCCTGCGGCTCCGACAGGCACATGGTGCCGAAGAAGCGGCCGTCGACCATGGGCCGCACATAGGTGTCGATCTGCTCCCGGCTGCCGTGCGCCAGGAGGAGGTTGGCGTTGCCGACGGTGAGCAGCGGGTAGGAGGCGGTGGCGATGTTGGCGGCCTGGAACCAGGCCCGGCAGGCGTTGGCGACCACGACGGGCAGCTGCTGACCGCCGAGGTCGTAGTCCATGGAGGCGCCGACCAGGCCGGCCTCGGCGTAGACCCGCAGGGCCTGCCCGACCTCCGGGATGAGGTGCACCCGCTCGCCGTCGAAGCGGGGCTCCTCGGCGTCGTTCTTCTTGTTGTGCGGGGCGAAGTGCCTCGTCGCGATGGACTCGCTGAGCTCCAGCACCGCGTCGAAGGTGTCCCGGTCGTGGTCGGCGTAGCGGGGGCGGCGGGTCAGGGCGGTGACGTCCAGCCAGTCGTGCAGCAGGAAGTCGAGGTCGCGGCGGGAGAGCAGGAGGGAGTCCAAACCAGGCATCCGATCGACAGGGGGACGGCGGGGCAGGGAGACGGCGGGGCAAGGGGACGGCGGGACAGGGAGCCGACGTCCGGGGCACCTGGCATCTTCCCGCCTGCCGCACCACCGACACAACGGTCGGCGGCTGACCTGTTTCTCAGACGACAGGTCCGATCCTGTCGGTACGCACGGGTAAGGTGGTGGACCGTGGCCAGTCGTAAAACGTCGATCTTGGAAGCAGCTGCGCGGGTGATCGCCCGGCGCGGGGTGCGCGGGCTGCGGGTGGAGGAGCTCGCGGCGGAGGCCGGCGTGTCGACCGCGCTCATCTACTACCACTTCAAGGACCGTACGGGGATCCTCCGTCAGACCCTGGAGTTCATCAACGACCGGGCGGAGCGCTACACGACCGAGCGCGCCGCGGACGCACCGCCGCTGACGCCGCGCGAGGAGCTGGAGCAGACGCTGCTGCTGGAGCTCCAGGACACCGTCGAAGTGCGGGAGAACAGCACCGCCTGGGGTGAGCTGCGGGCGAGCGCGGTGTTCGACGACACGCTGCGCGACGACCTGGCGCGGGCGACCCGGATCTGGGTGCAGGAGATCGCCGAGCTGCTCGGCGTGGAGCGGCCGATGTCCTCTGCGGTCGCGCTGGCCGGAGCGGCGGAGCGGCTCACCGCACTGCTGGAGGGGCTGAGCACGCGCTGGCTCAGCGGCAGCCTGCCGCTGGCACACGCCCGGACGCTCATGGTCGACGCGATCGACGCCGAGGTGGCCCGGCTCGGCTCCTGAGCCGCCCGGATCCACACCGATCCGCCCGATCAGCCCCGATCCGCACCGGTCAGCACCCATCGGCACGGAGCGCCCCGGGCGCGTCACACTCCGCACGGCAGCCGTCAAGGATGCGTCAGGGCACGCCCACGCGTTTGACTGATTTTTCAGTCAGTGCGAGCCTGAAGCCGCAGGGCAGGGTGTCGGCCGTCGGCCCCGCTCCGTGGTGCGCCGGTGCGTCGCGGCGCGAAGAGTGGAGCCGGCGGCCCCGCGCACCCCTCCCGGCACCATCGCACGATCCGGAGACCCTCATGACCCACGACCGCGATGACCGTTCCACCGGGCCGTACTGGGTGCCGGCGGACGACGTCCCGCACGCGCGGACCTGGATGTCCTGGCCCGCCCGCCGGGGTGTGTGGGGACTGCGCCTGGGCGGCGTCCAGGAGGACATCGCCCTGATCGCCCGCACGATCGCCGAGTTCGAGCCGGTGGTCATGTGCGCCCCCGACGACTGGACCGCGGGCAAGGCCCGGTCCCGGTGCGGCTCCGCGGTGGAGGTGATCACCGCCATCCCGACCGACGACCTGTGGATGCGCGACATCGCGCCGGTCTTCCGCCGCGACGGGTACGGCGGTCTGGACGCCGTGATCCTCAACTTCAACGGCTGGGGCAACAAGCAGGTGCACCACGACGACGCCCAGGTCGCCGAACTCCTCGCCACCCGCCGGGGCCTGCGCCACTCCTACGCGGACTTCGTCGGCGAGGGCGGCGCGATCGAGACCGACGGCGACGGCACGGTGATGGCCACCGAGAGCAGCCTGGTCAACAAGAACCGCAACCGCGGCATGAGCCGGGACGAGGTCGAGGAGGCCGTCCTGGAGGCCTACGGCGCGGACACGATGATCTGGCTGCCCGGGATCAAGGGCCAGGACATCACCGACGACCACGTGGACGTCACCTCCCGGTTCATCCGGCCCGGCGTGGTGATGGTGCAGCTGCCGCCGGCGGACCGCAACGACGCCTGGGCGCGCGACGCCCGCGAGCAGTTCGCCATCCTGTCCGCCGCCACCGACGCCCGGGGGCGCCGTCTGCGGGTCCTCCCCGTGCACGGCCCGGACACCGTCCGCTCCCGCAGCTCCAAGTTCGTCGACTCCTACCTCAACTTCCACGTCGTCAACGGCGGCGTGATCACCGCCCAGTTCGGCGACGCGTCCAAGGACGCCGCCGCCAGGGAGGCGCTCGCCGCGGCCTTCCCCGGCCGCGAGGTGGTGCAGATCGACGTCGACCGCCTGATGGCCGGGGGCGGCGGCATCCACTGCTCGACCATGCACGAGCCGCTGCCGTAGCCGTCGCGGCAGCCACAGCCACAGCCACAGCCACCGAAGCCCCCTCCACCGCCCAGACCCTCAGCTGGAGTTCCCGTATGTCCAACGCCCTGTCCCGCCGCACCCTGATGCGCTCCCTCGCCGGTGTCGGTGTCGGCGTCGGTGCCCTCACCCTCGGCCTCACCGCCTGCGACCCCAACGGCGTCGAGGACGCCGACCCCACCGTGCCGCCCCAGCAGCCCGGCGGCGCCCCCGGCGGCACCCCCGGGGTGCGCCGCTTCGGCGCCGAGTGGGACAAGCACCTGCGCACGGTGATGTCCTGGCCGGCCTCCGAGAACGTCTGGGGCGACCAGCTCCCGGACGTCCGCCGGGACGTCGCCGGCCTGGCCCAGGCCATCGCCGCCCGTGAACCGGTCGTCCTGATGGCCCGGCCCGAGCAGAAGGACGCCGCGCAGAAGGCCTGCGGCTCGGCCGTCGAGGTGGTGCCGATCGCCGTCGACGACCTGTGGGCCCGGGACACCCTGCCGGTGTTCGTCGAGGAGGGCGGCAGGGCCAAGGGGGTCGACTTCAACTTCAACGGCTGGGGCGGCAAGCAGCAGCGCGGCAACGACTCCAAGGTCGCCCGGGCGGTGCTGGCCAAGTACGGCGTCGAGCGGATCGAGACCCGGCTGGTCGCCGAGGGCGGCTCCTTCGAGACCGACGGGCAGGGCACCCTGATGGTCACCGAGAGCTCCGTCGTCAACGACAACCGCAACCCGGGTATGAGCCGGGACCAGGTCGAGGCCGAGCTGAAGAGGCTCCTCGGCGTGACCAAGGTGATCTGGCTGGCGGGTGTCAAGGGTAAGGACATCACCGACGCCCACGTCGACTGTCTGACCCGCTTCGCCGCCCCCGGCGTGGTCCTGCTCGACCAGGCCTTCCCCGGCAGCCCGGCGGACGTCTGGTCCCGCTCGGCCGACCAGGCGCGCGCCGTCTTCCGGGACGCCACCGACGCGACCGGCAGGAAGCTGCAGGTGGTGGAGCTCCAGCAGCCCGACCCGGACCGGATCACCGGCCGCGGCGACGCCTTCGTCTCCTCGTACATGAACTTCTACATCGGCTCGAAGGGCGTCTACCTGCCGAAGTTCGGCGACGCCAGGGCCGACGAACGGGCGCAGCAGATCCTGAAGCAGTACTTCCCGAGCCGGGAGATCGTCCCGGTGAAGATCGACGCGATCGCGGCTGGCGGCGGCGGCATCCACTGCGCCACCCACGACATCCCCGCTCTCGGCTGACCGGACGGGCCGGCCCGGGGGCGTGCGGACGGGCTCCGGGACCGGCCACCGTTCGGGGCGGGGTCCGGTCGGCGGACCGGACCCTGCCCCGTCGAACCGGCCCGGAGCGTCCCCCGTCACGGGCCGGAACCGGCCGCGCCCGCCGCCTCGGCCTCGGCCTCTGCGCGCTTGCGGCGCTCGACGCGGGTGCAGGCCACGACGGTGAACGTCAGGCACGCCGCGATGATGCCCTCAGCCCAGAAGAAGGCCAGGTAGTCGATGAGCGAACCGATCGGGGGCGAGCCGGGCGCGGCGTTGCGCATGCCGATGAGCGCGAAGAGGGTCGCGGCCATCCACCCGAGCGAGGGCCACACCATCCCCTGCCGCCCCCGGTAGAGCACCTCGGCCCCGGCCATCACCGCCAAGGCGAGCGCCCACATGGCCGCGATCATGAACCAGGCCAGGATGAAGGTGCTGCGCGCCCTGGTGACCGTGCCCTCCAGGACGATCGCTCCGGACGGGTGCGGGGTGCTGGTCGGGTGGACGACGAAGAACGGGTCGGCGTCCACGAAGACCACGCCGACGGGGATGCCGCCGGTGGTGTCCGCGGCCGCGAACGACAGCGCGAAGTGGTGGCGGTCGAAGGGGTAGTCGGTCACGGTGCCGTCGTAGAAGTTGGCCGGCACGGGCTGGGGCGTCGCCGCCTCCCCCGGCGCCGCCCGCAGCTCGGTGCGGACCGCCGACTGGACGGTGATCACGACCTGCCGGCTGAAGGCGGAGGTGCCCGGCCCCGCCGCGAGGCCGCCGTGCGGGACGGGTACGACGAAGAGGGTGAGATCGCCCGTCCCGGGGTTGATGTCCTGGGAGGTGACGTCCAGTTCGATCCAGTCGCTGACGCCCGGGAGGGCCAGTTCATGGGCCTGCTGCCGGGTGTCGCGCTCGTTCAGGTACAGCGCGACGCCGGCCGAGCAGAGCACCGCCACGATCAGCAGGGCGAGGAGGAGGCGGTTGCCGCGCCGCCGCGACGCGCTCACGCGCCGGCGGCCGGCTGCTGCTGGGTGGCGCAGTGGATGCCCCCGCCGCCGCAGGCGATGTGGTTGATGCCGACCAGGGTGACCTTGCGGCCCGGGTGGAGGTCGCCGATGATGCCGGCCGCCTGGTCGTCGGCGGCCTGGTCGCCGAAGCGCGGCACGATGAGGCCGCCGTTGCTGCAGACGTAGTAGTCGATGTAGGTGGCGAGGAAGTTCTTGCCCGCGCCCTGGATCAGGTCGACGTCGGGCTCGGGGAGGTCGACGACCTTGAGCGTGCGGCCCTTGTCGTCGGTCGCGGACCGGAGCACCTGGAGCGCCTGCGCGGAGGCGGCGGTCCAGACGTCCGGCGGGGTGTCGGCGGCGGGGCGGTGCAGGACGACGGTGCCGGGCTCGGCGAAGCGGGCGAGGGCGTCGACGTGGCAGTCGGTGATGTCCTGCCCGGCGACGCCCTTGAACCAGATCACCTTCTCGACGCCGAGCAGGTCCTTGAAGCTCGCCTCGATCTGCTCGCGGGACTTGCCGGGGTTGCGGTTGTCGTTGACCCAGGCGCTCTCGGTGGCCATCAGGGTGCCCTCGCCGTCCACCTCGATGCCGCCGCCCTCGCCGGTGATCGGCGCCTGGAGGCGGGTGGTGCCGTAGTGGGCGAGGAGGTTGCGGGCGACCTGGCCGTCGTTGGCGTGGGTCTGCTTGTTCCCCCAGCCGTTGAAGTCGAAGTCCACCCCGGCGAGCCCCTGGGGGCCGGTGACGAAGGTCGGGCCGGTGTCCCGGGCCCACAGGTCGTCGACCGTCAACTCGAGTACCTCGACCGAGGATCCGCAGGCCTGCCGGGCCTGGTCGGCCTGGTCGGGGCGGGCCAGCAGGACGACCGGTTCGAAGCAGGCGACGGCCTGGGCCAGGCCCGCGATGTCCTGCCGGACGCCGGGCAGTTGGTCGCCCCACACCTCCTCCAGCGCGGGCCAGGCCATGAAGGTGCGGGTGTGCGGCTGCGACTCGGCCGGCATGGTCCGCCCGGCGGCGGCCGGGCTGCCCGCCGGGGCCGCGCCCGAGGCCGTGGCGCTCGGGCCGGGCTGCTCATCGCCGCCGCCGTCGGAGAAGCAGCCGCCGAGCAGGGCCAACGCGGCGAGCGCGGCCCCGGATTGCAGGAGCGAGCGGCGGGACGGCCGGGGGTGAGCCATGAGTCCTCGTTCCGTTGGGTGTCGGCTTCGGCTCCGCACGCTACTGACAGGAAGGTCAGGATCCGGCGCGGCACGCATCCGCCGTTCGGGGGAATCCGCTCCCGGGGTGAACCAGGCGAGGACGGAGGTGTTGCGGGACCGGGTGACCCCCGGTCCGGCAGGTCCCACCGCCTGCCGAACCGGGGCCGTCCTTCCGGGCCGTCCTTCCGGGGCCATCCTTCCGGAGCTGCCTATAGGGCGCGGCGCGCGGCGGCGATCCGGTCGGGATCCCAGCCGGGCCGGGGGACGGACTCCAGCAGCAGCCGGGTGTAGGCGTGTTGCGGGGAGTCGAGGACCTCGGCGGTGGGGCCGGATTCGACGATCGCTCCGTGGCGCATCACGACGACCTCGTCGGTGACGCAGCGCACGACGCCGAGGTCGTGGGTGATGAACAGGTAGCCGACGCCGGTCCGTTCGCGGATGTCCGCGAGCAGGTTCAGGACCTGTGCCTGCACGGACACGTCCAGTGCGGCGACCGCCTCGTCCAGCACCAGCACGGCCGGCTGGACGGCCAACGCCTCTGCGATGGCTACGCGTTGGCGCTGGCCGCCGGAGAGCTGCCGGGGCAGCGCGTCGGCCGCCCTGGCGCCGAGGCCGACCTGGTCGAGGAGTCCCCGGATCCGGGCCGCGTGGTCGGCGCCGGGGAAGTGCAGGCGCAGGACAGTGCCTGACGGACCATCAGGTCGCCGAGCGGGCCCTGCATGCTGACCCCTCGTCCTGGGCCCCTGTTCGGCGCCCACGGCGCCACCCCCGCCGACCTCTCGGTGGCCTTCACCAGCCGCGCCGCCGCCGAATCCGGCACCCACCACCGCCCCCACGACACCATGACCACCCGCCGCCGCGGCGCCGTCCGGGGAACCCGCGGCATCGGCCCTGCCGACATGGTCCGCAACACCCGCCTCGGCGAGGTCCTCGTCAACCCCCGCAACGGCCTGGTCACCCTCGACGGCACCCCGCTCCACTCCGGACCCGCCGACACCGTCCCGCTGAACCGCCTCTACTTCCTGTGAGGCGAACACCTCCCACCGGGATCGAGGAGCCGCTCGGCGGCACCCGGCCGGCCGACTCCTCGAGCGAGGACCATGCATCCTGTCCGCGCGGGCGGCCGGCCTACCCGGCCCCGCCGCGAACCCGGCCGGAGGAAGCGGCGGCGGCCGGGCCGAACCCGAGAGGCGGTGGGCCCGGCCGCCGCCGATACTGGGGCCGCGACCCCCGGGAGGAACCATGGACTACGGGATCGGAGTACGGCTCGACCGGCCGTACGCACAGACGGTCGAGGCGGTCACCGCCGCCCTCAAGGAGCAGGGCTTCGGCATCCTGACCACCATCGACGTCCGGGCGACCCTGCGCGAGAAGATCGGCGCCGAGATCGAGGACTACCTGATCCTCGGTGCCTGCAACCCCGCCCTCGCCCACCGGGCGCTCGAGGCCGACCGCCGCATCGGACTGCTGCTGCCCTGCAACGTGGTCGTCCGCGCGGACGGCGACGCCACCGTGGTGGAGGCCGTCGACCCGCAGACGCTGGTCACGCTGGCCGGCCCCGACGGCGGACTGGGCGAGGTCGCGGACGAGGCGGCCCGACGGCTGGGCGCCGCCCTCGACACCCTGCGCGGCTGAGGGAACACATCATGACGCCGATGTAGGGAGCAGACCATGACCGGACCCGTCGTCGTCGGTTTCGACGGCTCACCCGAGAGCCTCACCGCCACCGCCTGGGCCGCCCGCGAGGCGCAACGCCGCAACTGCCCCCTGCACCTCCTCCAGGCCTGGCCCTGGCCGCACCGGGACGTGGCCGACAGCGAGCGGACGCACCAGCGATCGGTGGAGCAACTCGCCGCCCGAGAATCCGAGTTGCGCGCCGCCGTCGAAGTCCCGGTCAGCTCCTCGCACGTCCCCGCCGCCCCGGCCGAGGCCCTGGAGGACGCCGCGCGCGACGCCGCCCTGCTCGTACTCGGCTCCCGCGGACTGGGCGCCGTCCGCGGTTTCCTGGTCGGCTCGGTGAGCCAGGAGGTGCTGCGCCGGGCCGCCTGCCCGGTGGTGCTCGTCCGGGCCGGCGAGGACGAGCCGGACGGCCCCGTGCTGGTGGGCCTCGACCTCGCCCATCCGGCGGACGACGTGCTCGCCTTCGCTTTCGACGCCGCCGCCCGACGCTCGGCACCGCTGCGCGTCGTGCACGTCTGGTCCCCGCCGGTCGGCACCGAGTACATGGCCTTCGACGCCATCGGCGGCCTCCAGGAGGAGCTCTCCTCCGCCGAACGGACCCGCTTCACCGAGCTGCTGGAGCCCTGGCGGGCCCGCCGCCCCGAGGTGGAGGTGACGACCGACCTGATCCGCGGCAGCGCCGGCGTCGCCCTCGTGGACGCCGCCGCCACCGCCCGTCTGCTCGTCGTCGGGCGGCGCGTCCGGCGCACCCTGCTCGGCAGCCACCTCGGCCCGGTCGCCCACGCGGCGATCCACCACGTGCACTGCCCGGTCGCTCTCGTCCCGCATGACTGACCCGACTGCGGGTAACCGGGCCGTGGGTCAACCGCACGGTGGGTCAACCGCGCGGTGGGTGAACCGAACCCTTGACCGGCCTGCCGACCGGCCCGCCCCGGGGCTCACCCGGACAGCCTGGCCGGGATGCCCGCCGTTACGGAAGTGCGCAGGCTGCTGACACGGACCGGGCTACGCGAAGAAGCCCGGGACACGGCTCAGGGAGGACGACATCGACGGGACACGGCAGGTGGGCTCCGACGGGGGCGGGACCGCGCGGGTGCTCGCTCGGTGCGCGCTGCTGGCCGCGGTCGGTGCCGTGGTCGTGCTGCTGCTCGCCCTGTGGGACGGCGGCCTGGAGGTGGTGGTGGCCAGGTTCGTGGAGCTGGTGGTCTGGGCGGCCGGCGTCTGGTGGTTCCTGGCGTACCGGGGCGCGGTGCGGGTGGTGGGCGCGCTGCTCGCGATCTCAGCGCCGATCGCTGTCGTGGTGCTGTTCGTCTACCACGACCTGTGGCCGACAGCGCTGCTGCTGATCTTCTGCTGGGGCACGGCGCTGGTCCTCGGCCGGGTGGCGCTGCGCCGCGCGCGCCCCACCGAGACGGCGCGGGCGGCCGCCGCGCCCCGGCCCCAGCGGCCGGTGCTCATCATGAACCCGAAGTCCGGGGGCGGGAAGGTCGGCCGTTTCGGGCTGGCCGAACGGGCGGAGCAACTGGGCGCCCGGGTGGTCCTGCTCGACCCCGACGCCCACGCCGACGTCGCCGCGCTCGCCCGCGAGGCGGTGACCGGCGGTGCCGACCTGCTCGGCGTCGCGGGCGGCGACGGCACCCAGGCCCTGGTCGCGGCGGTCGCCGCCGAGCACGGACTGCCGTTCCTGGTGATCTCCGCCGGCACCCGCAACCACTTCGCCATGGACCTCGGCCTCGACCGGTCCGACCCGGCGCGCTGCCTCGACGCGCTGACCGACGGCGAGGAGCTGCGGATCGACCTCGGCGAGGTCGCGGGCCGGCCCTTCGTCAACACCGTCTCCTTCGGGGTGTACGCGGACGTCGTGCAGCACCCCGAGTACCGCGACGCCAAGGCGGGCACGGCGCTGAACCTCCTGCCGGACCTGCTGGTCGGCGAGGGCGTGCGGCGGGTCGACGCCCGGGTGGACGGCCCGGCGGACGGCACCGCGCCCACGGCGCTCTCGGACCAGCAGGCGCTGCTGGTCAGCAACAACCCGTACGGCTCCCCCGACGACCTGGACAGCGGCGGCCGCCGGCCCCGCCTCGACACCGGCGAGCTGGGCGTGGTGGGCCTGCGGGTGGAGGGCGCGGCGCAGGCCGCCGACCTGGCCGTACGGGGCTCGCAGTCCACCGGCCTGACCGTGCTGACCGCGCGTCGGGTCGAGGTGACCTCCGACGAGGAGGAGATCCCGGTGGCCGTCGACGGTGAGGCGCTGCGGTTGCCCACGCCGGTGGTGTGCACGACGCGTCCCGGGGCGCTGCGGGTCCTGGTGCCGCGCAACCGCCCCGGCGTCGTACCCGTCACGCCTCGGGTGGACTGGCGGCAGCTGGCCACGCTCGCTTTCGGCCACGGCGAGCCGGACTCCGTGGGACGGGACGCCGAAGAACGGGACACGGCGGCACGGGACACGGTGGGACGGGGCGCCGAGGAGCGCGACGGCGAGGCGAGGTCCCGTGCCTGACCGGAACGCCTCTGCGGCGGGGGTGCTCACCGACCTCCGCGCGATCGACGGGGCCCTGTACGCGGCGGTGGCCGCCACCCCCACCCCGGCCCTGGACTCCGCGCTGCGGCGGCTGTCCCGCGCGGCCGACCACTCGAAGATCTCGCTGACCGTCGCCGCAGGCCTTGCCCTCCTGCCCGGCCGGCCCCGGCAGGCGGCCGTGGTCGGGGTCACCGCCGTCGCGCTGGCCTCGGTGGCGGCGAACCTGCTCGGCAAGCAGGTGGTCCACCGGCGCCGGCCCGACCGGGAGCGGGCCCAGGTGATCGTGGCACGGCAGGTGAGGATGCCGAAGTCGGCCTCCTTCCCGTCCGGGCACACGGCGTCGGCGACGGCCTTCGCCACCGCCGTCGGCGTGGTGCTGCCTCCGGCGGCGGTCCCGCTCGGGGCGCTGGCGGTCGCCGTCGGCTACTCCCGCGTGCACACGGGCGTGCACTACCCCGGCGATGTCGCGGCCGGCGCGGTCCTCGGCTTCGCGGCCGCGGCGGCGGCCCTGGCCGTCGTGCACGTGCCGCTGCGGCTCGCCGGCCGGTGAGCGACCCGCGCCCGGAGCCGTCCGACCGGGACGAACCGCCGTCCTGACTCTCCGAGCGCCGCAGGTCCTCGGTGAATGCGGCCGTCGCGGCGGGCGCGGCGGCGCTGCTCCTCGGCGTCGACAGCGGCTGGGACCTGCTGTCGGGAGCGGACACGGGCGTCCTGGTGCTGTTCGCCTACCTCCTGCCGTACCTCGTGCTCACGTCCACCGCCTTCTCGACCGCGTCGCCGGAGCGGGTGCGCGGCTGGGCCGGGGAGGAGCGGGGCACCGTACTGCAGCGCTACCTCCTGGGGACGGCGCCCGGGCCGGGCGTCTCGCTCTTCATCGCCACCGCCGCGCTGCTGGTCGCGGTGGCGTGGCTCCCCGGGCACCTCGGGTCCGGGCTCGGCCCGGTCCCCCGCGCCCTGGTGGCGCTCGCCCTGGTCGCCCTCGCCTGGGTCTGTGTGGCGGTGCCCTTCGCGGTCGCCTTCCAGGCCGACAACCTGGTGGAGGACGAGCGCGCCCTGGAGTTCCCGGACAGCCGGGAGGCCCAAGTCTGGAGCGACTACATCTACTTCGCGCTGGCGATCATGACGACCTTCGGCACGACCGATGTCACGGTGGCCTCCCGGGAGATGCGTCGCACCGTGGCCGCCAACTCGGTCATCGCCTTCGTCTTCAACACCGTCACGGTGGCCAGCCTGGTCTCCGCCCTGAACGGCCTCTGAGGCCGTCGCCCAGCGCCCCGTTCGCCCCATCGTCCTGTCGTCCTGTCGTCGTGTCGCCCCGACGCCGCAGCTGTCGGGCCGAAAGCCCGGTCACCCGCCCAGCGGCGCGGGCAGCGGCCGGGAGTGCAGGATGTCCAGCCGCGAGACCGCCCGGGTCACCACGACGTAGAGCCGGTGCAGGCCGCGCGGTTCGGCCTCGACGATCGCGGCCGGCTCCAGGACCACCACGTGGTCGTACTCGAGTCCCTTGACCAGCGAGGCGGGCAACACCGTCACCCGGGCGGTGGTGCCGACCTGCTCGGCCGAGGCCGTCGGGATCCCGGCCGCCCGGAGCGCCTCGGCGGCCTGCGCCACCGCAGCGTCCGCCGCGATCACCGCGATCGAGCCCTCGCGCTCCGACGCTGCCCGTACCGCCTCCACCACCGCGCCGCCCAAGTCGGCGGCACCCCGCGGGCCCGCCGCACCGCCCGAGCCGGCCTTGCCGTCCTGGCTCGCCCCGTCGACCCTGCGCACCGTCAACTCGCCGTCCCGCCGCAGCGAGACCGCCTGCGGCACGTCCACGTCCAGCGCGCCCAGCACCCGGTTGGCGAGCGCCATCACGGCGGCCGGCACCCGGAAGCCGGTGGTCAGCGCCACCACCGCGGCCTCCGGCTTGCCGAGGTGGGCGAGCTGCTCGGACCAGCTGCGCGCGGCCCAGGGAGCGGTCGCCTGGGCGAGGTCGCCGAGGACGGTGAGGGAGCCGAACACGCTGCGGCGGGCGATCGCCCGGCACTGCATCGGGGAGAGGTCCTGGGCCTCGTCCACGACGACGTGGCCGAAGCCGGCCGGGCGCTCGATCAGGCCGGCCACCTCGTCCAGGAGCATCAGGTCGTGCTCGGACCACTTCGCGCTCTTCTCCGAACGCGGCGGCCGGCGCCACAGGATCGCCGCCTGCTCCTCGGGGCTGAGCACCCCGTCGGCGGCCTCGGCCAACACGGCGGGGTCGCCGAGCAGCCCGGCGACCACGGCCTCCGGGCGGAGGTTGGGCCAGGCCGCCTCCACGAAGGCCGCGACCGGCCTGCAGCGGCCGACCTTCCGCTGCCACACGCCGGACATCACGCCGGCCCGCCGCTCCGCCTGGTCCTGCAGCATCGCCACCACGCGGGTGCGGACGTTCTCCCGGCCGATCGCGTACGGCGGCGCCTGCTCGCGCAGCTCGGCGACCATCCGGTCGAGCCGCTCCGGCGACACCCGCCACCGGTAGGAGCCGTCCGGGACGACGAGCGGCTGCGCGCCCACCGTCCGGATCCGCCCGTACAGCGCCCGGCGCAGCACCGTCGCCATCCGCGCGTCCTGCTTGACCGCAGCAGCCCGCTCGTCGTCCACGGCGGTGACCGGGCGGGTGGTGACCAGGTCCTCGACCGTGCACTGGCCGACGTCGATCTCGCCGAGCGCGGGCAGGACCTCGGCGATGTAGCGCAGGAAGGTCCGGTTGGGGCCGATCACCAGCAGGCCGCCGCGCCGGATCCGCTGCGGGAAGCTGTAGAGCAGGTACGCGGCGCGGTGCAGGCCGACGGCGGTCTTGCCGCTGCCGGGCGCGCCCTGCACGCAGACGGACTCGCTCAGCCCGCCCCGCACCAGCTCGTCCTGCTCGGGCTGGATGGTGGCGACGATGTCCCGCATCGGGCCGGTGCGGGGCCGCTCGATCTCGGCGGCGAGGATGCCCGCCGGACCGCCCCCGGCCGCGCTCGTACCGCTCTCCGCCGTGCCCGTACCGCCGCCCTCCCCGCTCGGCCCGGCCCCGTCGAGGGGTTCGTCCTCCAGCCCGGTGAGCTCCTCCGGCCGGCCGACGCTCCACGGCGCCCAGCCGAACCGGCGGCGCCGCGCGAGCCCGAGCGGATCGTGCATGCCGGCCTGGTAGAACGCCCGGGAGACCGGGGCCCGCCAGTCGACCACCAGGGGCGGCACCGTCGGGTCCTCGGAGATCCGCTGACGGCCCACGTAGTAGCGCTGCCGCCGGTGGTCCCCGGCCTCCGGGGTGTCGGCGAAGTCGAGGCGGCCGAAGAACGACGGGCTCTGCGGCAGCTCCTTCATCCGCTTGGCGCGCGTCCGCAGGTACCGGCCGAGCGCTTCCGCGCTGGCGCCGTCGCCGGAGACGTCCTCTCCGGCGACGACCTGGTGGCTCGCGTCCTCGACCTGCCGGGCCATCGCCGCCCGGCAGTCCTCGACGTAGGCCCTTTCCCGCCGCAGCTCGCCGTCGAGGCCCTGGGCTTCCGGCGCCGCCTGCTGGACTTCCGAGGTCATCGTTCGCGTCCCTTCCCTCGCCACGGGCGCACCCGCTCGTTCGAAATCCAGCATAACTGAACTCAGTAAAAATACTGACTCGGTTATGCATTCTGGCGGCGTCCGGATTCCGGGACGAGGGGCGGCGAGGCCGGTTCAGGACACCAGGGGCGCCTCCGCCAGCTCGGTCAGCGTCACGGTGCACAGGCCGCCGCGCTCGGCCCGGACGTCCGTGACCTCCAGCTGCGTGCCCGGCAGCAGAATGAACTCCTCCTCGCCGGTGAACGCCGAGAACCTCTGGATGCCCGCGGCCCGGGCAGGGCGCACCTCGAAGAGCGTCCGCTTGCCGCGGCTGCCGAGGAAGGCCTGCGCCACCCCGAGCTTGGACGTGCAGGAGGACACGCCCCACCACGTCACCGTCTTGCCGAGCGGGTACTGCCGGCGCAGGTCCAGCGAGACCCCGCGCCAGAGCGGCTCGGTGCGAACGGGCAGCCGCGACACCGCCGCGAACAGCAGCCGCAGGTACGGGAGGTAAGGCACCAGCCGGCCGCGGTCCGGCGAGCGCAGGACGGCGTTGATCTCCCGGTAGAACGCGGACTCGCAGGTGTACAGGTACAGCGCGGCGATCTCGTCGGCGGACAGGCCGGCGGCCGCCTCGTCCGCCCGCCGCTTGCCGAAGTCGTGCGACAGCGCCACGTGCCGGTCCAGGCCGCGCAGCACCTCGGCGACCGGGGCCGCCGCCTCCCGGAAGCCCATCAGCGGGGTGTCGAACACACCGGTGATGGCGGGCAGGACGAGGCCTTCGTCCTTCACGCTCGCGAGGCGGTCCAGGTAGAGCTGGTGCAGCTCCATGGTGGAGGCGATGAAGGCGCCCATCCGCTCGGCGACCGCGCCGTCCGCCCCGCCACCGCCGTCGGCCGACTGCGCGTTCCACCCGGTGCTGGGCAGCCAGTCCACCTCCTCGGCGCCGAGCGCGGCGAGGGCCGCGTTGACCGTCGCGAAGTGCTCGCCGTCGCAGAAGATGTCGCCCTGGGCGGCGGGGTTGGCGTGGTCGATGTGCCGGACCTCGACCTCGGGGTACTTCTTCTGCAGCCGCAGCACGACGTTCTTCAGGTTGCGCGCGTGGGCGCCCCACCACGCGAAGACCACGTAGCGGTCCTCCTCGGCGGCCTGCTGCTTGGCCCGGAGGATCTCCTCGACGATCCGCTCGGCGACCGGCCGCCAGAACGCGGTGTGCTGGTCCGGCCCCATCGCGCCGTCGCTGCTGGCGGTCAGCGCGGCATTCAGCAGCAGCACGCCCTGGGTGAGCATCGCCTGGAACCACTCCGGCGGCTGGACGGTCTCCTGCTCCTTCAGCAGCGCCCGTATGTCGGCGATCGGCGTCTTCTTCGGGATGCCGTACTTCCACATCGCCGCGGCCTTGATGATGCAGCGGATGCTGACCACCCGGCCGAACTTGCTGTCCTTCCAGTCATGGAAGGTGTTGTCGAACATCGCGATGCCGGTGGCGCTCTCCGGCCGCGGGTACGGGTTCTGACCGAAGACCACCACCTTCCACTTGTGGGGCGCGTGCGGCTTCAGCGCCTGGAAGGTCAGCTCGCGGACGGGGACGACGTCCGGACCGCGGCCCGGGCCGATGAACGAGGCCGCGCCGGACTGTGCCTCGATGACCGGCTTCAGCAACGGGAGCCACGGCTCGCCGCCGCCCGTGAACAGCTCCGCGAGGGCGAGCGGGTCGTTCGGGTCGGGCTGGGTGGCGGGGGTGTCGACAGCGCTCATGGTGGTGCCCTAAGGGTGTGAGGCGGCCCGGCTGGTCGGGGCCGTACGAATGACGGACGGGTGGCAGACGGGTGGCAGGCGAACGACAGATGACGATCCGTCAGGTCCCTGGCGGACACCACAGTCCTACCAGCCGGGAGTGACAATCCGGGCCGCCCGGGGCGGCGGCCGGGCGGGCACCGACGGACGCCGACGGATTGTCAGTGGCGCGCGCTAGCTTCGTCGATGTCAGCAGGAACCACACCCGAACGACAGGAGCTTCAGCATGACCACGGACCGTGCGCAGTCGCCGCTCAAGGTGGTGTTGACCGACCTCAACGCGACGGTGGTCGAGTCCTGGCGGGCGGCCTTCGCCGACACCCCCGGGATAGAGATCCGGAACGCCTCGATCCTCGCCACCAAGGCCGACGCCTGGGTCAGCCCCACCAACTCCCGCGGCCGGATGGACGGCGGGACGGACGCGGCGATCAAGCGCCACCTGGGCGCGGGCATCCAGCTGCGGGTGCAGAAGGCGATCCGCGACGGGCACGCCGGCTCGCTGCCGGTCGGCAGCGCGGTGTGCGTCCCGTCCGGAGCCGTCAACCCGCGGTTCCTGATCTCGGCCCCGACGATGCAGACCTCCTCGCAGAACGTGAGCGAGACCTTGAACGTGGCGCTGGCCTGCGCCGCCGCCTTCCAGGCGGTCCACCGGCAGAACCGGCTGGAGCCGGGCTCCATCCGGTCGGTCGCGCTGGTCGGCCTGGGCGCCCAGACCGGCCGGGTGCCGGCCCGGATCTGCGCCAACCTGATGTGGACGGGCTACACCCTCTTCAACGACCACCACTTCGAGGACGACGACGACCTGCGCGCCACCATCCTCGCCCAGCTGGACGACATCGAGCGGGCCCCCGCCACCGAGCGGGTCCGCATCGCCCCGCCCGCACGCCGGAGTGCCTCGACCCGGACCTCCTAGACTCCGGGTTCGTCGACCCCGAGTGCCTTGACTCCGGGTTCCTCGACTCCGAGTGCCTCGACCTGGGGGTGTGATGACCGGTCGGCCGGCGTCGATCCGGCGATTCCCGATCCGTCACGTGCCGAAGCCCAGACAAACCTCCCCAAGCCCACCCGGGCGGGTGTTGAATGGCCCTTTCTGAAAATTGCAGCCATCCGCTGGCAGACCGGAAGGAAGGCCTCCCATGCACCCGCCCCGCGACATCGCCTGGCACGAGGGCAGCTGGCTCAACCAGCCCGAGCAGGCGCGGACCGACGGGACCGACCTCCTGGTCACCGCCCGCGGCCGCAGCGACTTCTGGCGCACCACCAGCTACGGCTTCGTCCGCGACGACGGGCACGCGCTGCTCACCGGCTTCCCACCGGGCAGCGCGACCGAGGTCACCTTCGTCGCCGACTTCGGCGCCCTCTACGACCAGGCCGGCCTGCTGGTCCGGGTCGACCCGCAGACCTGGATCAAGGCCGGGGTCGAGATGAGCGACGGCCTCCCGCACCTGGGCGCGGTCGTCACCCGCGGCGTCTCCGACTGGTCGCTCGCCCCCGTACCCGAGTGGCACGGCAGACGGGTCACCGTCAGAGCCAGCCGCAGCGGGGACGCCGTGACGGTCCGCGCCCGCTGCGAAGACGGCCCCTGGCGCCTGGTCCGGCTGGCGCCGCTGCCCCCGGGAGCAGCGGCGGCGGCCGGACCGTTCTGCGCCTCACCCGAGCGGGACGGGCTGCAGGTCCGCTTCACCCGCTTCGCCCAGGGACCGGCGGACACGGCACTGCACCTGGCAGACTGACCGCCGATCAGCCAGCCCCAGCGCGGCCGGCCCCCTCCGCCAACCGGAGCCGCCCCCGTGACCACCCTCCAGCTCGGCGTCGACGCGGGCGGCAGCCGCACCCGCGCCGTCCTCCTCGACACCGTCGGCACACCGCTCGGCCGGGGCGAGAGCGGCGGCGCCAACCCCGCCGGGCAGGACCCGGCCCGCACCGTCGAACACCTGGCCGCCGCCGTGTCGGCCGCACTCGGGCGCCGCGATCCGGCCCGGGTTGCGGCCTGCCTGGTCGGCCTGGCCGGGTACGGGGCGCTGGCCGACCCGGACGGTTTCGCCCGGCGGACCCGCGCCGCCCTCGGCCTCCACTGCCCGGTCCGGCTCGTCCCGGACACCGTCCCCGCCCTGGCCTCCGGCGGCGTCACCGACGGCCGGGGCGCCGTGCTGATCGCCGGGACGGGCACGATCTGCGTCCGCTTGGACGGCACCCGCACGCTCGCCCGCCACGGCGGGCTCGGCTGGCTGCTCGGCGACGAAGGCGGCGGCTTCTGGCTCGGCCGGGAGGCCCTTCGGCACGCGCACGCCGACCCGGACGGCCCGCTCGGCACCGCCGTCCGCGCCCACTGCGCCGCCGACTCCCCCGACGGGCTGCTGCGGTGGGCCTACGACGGCCCGCCGCGCGGGCTCGCCGACCTCGCCCCGCTGGTCTCCCGGCTGGCCGCCACCGGCGACGCCACCGCCCTCGCGATCGCCCGCACCTGCGCCGGCCACCTGGCCACGCTGGTCCGCGCCACCGCCGTGCCCGCCGAACCGCTCGTCCTCACCGGCTCGGTGGCCACCTCACCCGGCCCGATCCGGCAGTACCTCCTCCACCACCTCGCCGACCTCACCCCGCGCCTGCCGAGCACCGACGCAGCCACCGCCGCCGCCCGCCTCGCCGGCCGCCTGGCCCGCCGAACCCCCTGATCGCCCTCCCCCCGCTACTCCAGCAGGCTCCCCATGTGGCCGTCGTCGATCCGGATCGGCCAGAAGTGCGTCTCGGACGCGAACGCCTCCGGGTCCAGCGCGCGCAGGGCTTCCTCGGCCGCACAGTCCAGCAGTTCCCGCGGGTGGAAGGCCTCCCAGGGCACCGGTGCGTGCCCGCCGTCCCAGTGGCGCCGGTCGGCGCGCAGGCGCTCGTACGTCCAGACCACGTAGAGCATGGCCGAGACGTCGCGGTGCAGGTACGCGGCGGGCTCGCCGTCGTCGAACCAGGCCGGGAGTTCGAGGAGGCCGGTGGCGCCGTCGAGCGCGATGGTGAAGTCGTACGGCCAGTCGCCGAAGGCCAGGAACTCGCCCTGGTAGTCGCGGCGGTACTCCTCGCCGTACTCGGGGTCATCGGGTTCGAAGGAGTCCGGGAAGGTCTCCGTCATCGTGAACAGCGGCCCCACCGGGTCGATCCGGAAGATCCCCCGGGTGGAGACCGGCAGGCCGAGCCCGGTGAGCAGCCGCCGGGTCGGGGCGTGGCTGAGCACCGCCGGCAGGTCGTCCTCGTGGAAGCGCCGGACGGTGCCGTCGGTGAGCACCGCGACGTCCTCGACCAGGGCCGCGTCGATGGCGTATCGCAGGCCGTCCGGCTCGCCCGGCAGCGCTCCCCAGGCGAGGGCCCGGACCCGCGTCGCCGTCTCCCAGTGCGCCGGCCGGTCGTCCGTCCGCCGGAACAGCGCCGGATCGGCCTGGCGCATCCGCTCCAGGGAGATCCGGACGGCCTCGGCGACCGTCTCCGGGCCGCGCGGCTCGAACTCCTCGCCGTCCTCGGGCTCGTACGGTTCGTCGGCGCCGGCCGTGACGGCCTCGACCTCGATCATCAGGGCGACCAGCGACTCCAGACCGCTGGCGAGCAGGTCTCGCCGCAGGGCACCGGAATGGTCCTGGCAGGCCAGGTACACCTCGCCGGTGGCCCCGTCGAGCAGCACATCCGCGAGGTTGCCCCCGTACCGGTCCTCGTACCGCGCCTCCCCCAGCACGATCAGGGTCTCGGCGCCTTCCTCCCGGAACTCGTCGTACCAAGTCGCGGCCGTCCGCAAGGGCTCGTACCAGGACGCCGCCAGGTCCAGGTACGCGAAGGAGCGGGGCAGGCCCCCGGCCGCCAGCCGCTCGCGGCTCGGCCCGTGGGTGAGCCCGGCGGGCAGCTCCCGAAGGCCCACCCCCTCCGTGCTCGCCGCCGCGTTTGTCTCCACCACGGCACACCCCCTCCTCCGCCGCTCCGACGGACGATCTTGCCTCCGACGCCCCGACCATAGCCGACAGCACCGACAACCGGCCCGGCCGTCCTCGCCGCCCCCACCTGTGGCCCTGCGCAGCGGACCTCGAGGCAACGGTGAAGGGCAGCCCCACCTGTACGCCGTCACCGCCGACCGGCACCTGCTGACCTTGAGCGGCGTCACCGCACTCGCGAGCGACGGTGCACCGCCACACCGCCCACGGCCCGTCAACTTCACGCTGCTCCAAAGGAAATGGCATGCACGCCACTAGCCAACCGGTCAGTAGCGCCCCTACCGTCGACTCCCCGTGGCTTCGACGGAGGAGTCCGCCTTGCGCCTACGCCCCCACCCCCTCCGATTCCCGGCCGCCGCCCTCGCGTCGGCCCTGCTCGTCACCGCCGCCCTGACCACCGCCCCCACCGCGGCGGCCGCCCCCACCACCCCCACGACAACGACCGCCGCCGCCGGCGACTACTGCGGCGGCCACTGCGCCGACATCCTGCCGCCCGGCGAGAACGGCAACGCCACCCTCGCCGACATCCTGCTCAACCGGATGTTCGGCACCCGCCCCGCCCACACCGACGACCAGCTCGGCCCGTACGCTTCGCTCGCCTCCGGCTACCCCGGCCTCACCGACGCCAAGTTGCGCGACTTCTTCAACGACGCCTCCTTCGGCGTCCCCGCCGACCAGGTCGCGAGCAGCACCAGCCCCCGGTCGGACGTCACGATCGTGCGCGACAAGGCCACCGGCGTCCCGCACATCACCGGCACCACCCGCTACGGCACCGAGTTCGGCGCGGGCTACGCCGCCGCCCAGGACCGGCTCTGGGTGATGGACCTCTTCCGGCACGTCGGGCGCGGCCAGCTGTCCGGCTTCGCGGGCGGGGCAGCCGCCAACCGCCAGCTGGAGCAGAGTTTCTGGCAGGCCGCGCCGTACACCGAGGCGGAGCTGCAGCAGCAGATCGACGCGATCGCCGCCCGCGGCGGCCGGGCCACCCAGGCCCTCACCGATGCCAACGCCTATCTCGACGGCATCAACCAGTACGCCAAGGAGTCCTACAACGCCCGGACCTTCCCCGGCGAGTACGACCTGACCGGGCACATCGACCCGATCACCAACGCCGGGTCGATCGAGCCCTTCAAGCTGACCGACCTGGTCGCCCTCGCCTCCGTGGTCGGCGCCCTGTTCGGCTCCGGAGGCGGCAACGAACTCGCCTCCGCCCAGGTCAAGTCGGCCGCCGAGGCCCGCTACGGCAAGGACGCCGGGGATGCGGTCTGGAAGTCGCTGCGCGAGGCCGACGACCCCGAGGCCGTCCAGACCCTGCACGACGGGCAGAGCTTCCCGTACGCGACCGTGCCCGACCGGCCGCAGGGCGAGGCTCTGCCCGACCCCGGCTCGGTGGTGCCCGAGCGGATGATCTACGACGCCGACGGCTCGGCGAACACCGCCGCGACGAAGGCGGACGGGGTGCTCCCCGGCAATCTGCTCACCGCCAAGCACGGCATGTCCAACGCCCTGCTGGTCTCCGGCGCGCACACCGACGACGGCCACCCGGTCGCCGTGTTCGGCCCGCAGACCGGCTACTTCGCCCCGCAGCTGCTGATGCTCGAGGAGATCCAGGGCCCCGGGATCAGCGCGCGCGGCGCCGCCTTCGCCGGTCTGAGCTTCTACGTGCAGCTCGGCCGCGGCCAGGACTACGCCTGGAGCGCCACCTCCGCCGGCCAGGACATCACCGACAGCTACGCCGTCCCGCTCTGCACCACGGACGGCTCGCCGGTCACCACGGCCGCCGGCTCCTACCTCTGGCACGGCCAGTGCCTGCCCTTCGACCGGCTGGAACGCAAGAACGCCTGGAGTCCGACCACCGCCGACTCCACCGCGGCCGGCTCCTACACCCTGGTGATGTACCGCTCGAAGTACGGCCTGGTCACGGCCCGCGGCACGGTCGGCGGCGCACCCGTCGCCTTCACCGCGCTGCGCTCCACCTACCGCCACGAGGCCGACTCCATCATCGGCTTCCAGGAGCTCAACGACCCCGGCGCGGTGCACGACGCGGCGAGCTTCCAGCAGGCCGCGCAGGACATCAACTACACCTTCAACTGGTTCTACGCCGACTCCCGCGACATCGCGTACTACAACTCCGGCAGCAATCCGGTGCGCGCCCCGGGGGTCGACGCCGGACTGCCGGTCCGCGCCGAACCCGGCTACGAGTGGGCGGACTTCGACCCCGCCACCAACACCGCCCGGTACACCCCGGCGGCCGAGCACCCGCAGTCCGTCGACCAGGACTACTACGTCTCCTGGAACAACAAGCAGGCGAACGGCTACACCTCGGCCGGTTTCGGCAACGGCTCGGTGCACCGCGGCAACCTGCTCGACGACCGGGTGAAAACACTGCTGCGGAGCGGCGGCAAGGTCAGCCGGGTCTCGCTCACCCAGGCCATGGAGGGCGCCGCGCTCGCCGACCTGCGGGCCGAGGACGTGCTGCCCGACCTGGTCCGGGTACTGCGCAGCGCGCCGGTCACCGACCCGGCCACCCTCACCGCCCTGCAGCAGCTGGAGGCCTGGCTCGCCGACGGCGCGCAGCGGAAGGAGACCTCACCCGGCAGCCACGCCTACGCGGACGCGGCCGCGATCCGGGTGCTGGACGCCTGGTGGCCGCTGGTGTCCGAAGGCGTCATGCGGCCCGGCCTCGGCGACCAGCTGTTCGCCGCGCTGACCGGCGCCCTGCAGATCAACGAGTCGCCCTCGGGCGGGCAGACCGGTCCCGGCGGCGGCCCGGTGAGCGCCAACGAGGGCATCCCCCACAAGGGTTCGTCCTTCCAGTACGGCTGGTGGAGCTACCTGGACAAGGACCTGCGCGCCGTCCTCGGCGACCAGGTGAAGGGCCCACTGGCCCGCCCCTTCTGCGGCGGGGGCGACCTGACCGCCTGCCGGGGCGTCCTGCTGGACACCCTCAAGCGCGCGGCCGCCCAGACCCCGGCCCAGGTCTACCCGGGGGACGCGGACTGCTCGGCCGGCGACCAGTGGTGCGCCGACACCATCATCCAGCGCCCGCTGGGCGGCGTGACGGACACCAAGACCACCTGGCAGAACCGCCCCACCTACCAGCAGGTGGTGCAGTTCCCCAGCCACCGCTGAGCCACTGCTGAACCTGAACCAGCCCCGCATCACCCGACGGCCGCCGGCACCCCCACGGGGAACCGGCGGCCGTCACTTCACCCGATCGGCGGCGACCCTCGCGTCGCCCCGCAGGTTGTTCGCCTCGTCGCGCAGCCGCCGGCCCGCGACCGCGTACGTCCGACGGGTGGCGTTGGTGGTCATCCGTTCGGCCATCGCACCGACCAACTCCCCGGCACTGTCCACCAGCTCGGCGAGCGCGCCCAGCAGTGCCGCCTCCTCCGGCCCCGGCACCTTGTCCCGTACGCTCTCGCGGGCCTTCGGCTGCGCGTTCTCCCGCAGCTGCCGCCGCGCCTCGCCGATCGCCTCCACCATCGCCCGTACGCCGCTGTCCATCGTTCCCCCGATTCCTGTCCGACCGGACTCTCGACCGGCTCTCGACCTCGACCGGCCCTCGACCGGCCCGGTGAGTGTGCCCGCGCGCACCGGAATCACAAACCCCACCCGGTAGCACCTGAAACACCATTAGGCTGCTTACATGGCAACAGCAGACTCTCTCGCAATCGGCCAGCGCTCCCTCGGCGACCCCGACCTCGACTACCCGCTCTGGCCCCCGCTCACCGCGGGCTGCCCGCGCACGAGCACCGAGGACGTCTCCTACCCCGCCGAGGTCGACTACGCCTACGACAAGGCCGACCCGGCGAGCCTCTTCGCCCCCGCCCCGACCCGCGGCGGCCTGGAGCGCTGGGCCCCGCTGCTGCCGCCGCTGCTCGCGCCGGGCCTGGGCGAGGGCGCCACGCCGCTGGTCGAGATCGAGCCCGGGGTGTACGTCAAGGACGAGTCGCGCAACCCGACCTGGAGCCACAAGGACCGGCTGAACCGCTGCACCGTCAGCGCCGCCGTGGGTGTCGGCGCGCCCGGCATCGCGGTCGCCTCCTCCGGCAACCACGGCGCCTCGGCCGCCGCCTACGCCGCCCGCGCCGGGCTGCGCTGCGTCGTGTTCACCGGCCCCGACCTCCCGCCGAACGTCGACGCCTTCCTCAACGCCTACGGCGCGGTGGTCCTCCCGGTGCCGTGGGAGGCGCGCTGGCCGCTGCTGCGCCAGGTCGTCGACCGGCTCGGCCTGCACCCGGTCAGCAACCTGACCACCACCCACACCGGGCACACGTACGGCCCCGAGGGCTACAAGACCATCGCGTACGAGATCTTCCAGGACGTCGGCGTGCCCAGCGCAGTGTTCGTCCCGACCGGGTACGGCGAGCTGCTCTTCGGCGTCTGGAAGGGCTTCGCCGAGCTGCGCCGCCTGGGCCTGACCGACCGGGTGCCGCGCATCCACTCCTGTGAGGCGGCGGCCTCCGGTCCGCTGGCCCGGGCCCTCGAGCAGGGTCTCCCGGCCGCCCGCGTGACGGTCGGTCCGAGCAACGCCTACTCGATCGCCTCCCCGGTGAGCGGCTACCGCGGGGTGGTCGCGGTCCGGGAGAGCGGTGGCCGGGCGCTGACGCTGGACGATCACAGCCTCGCCGACGCGCAGCGCGAGCTGGCCCGCGCCGGCCTGTGGACCGAGCTGTCCTCGGCGGCCGGCCTGGCCGGGCTGCGCAGCCTCGGTGAGCCGGATCTGTCGGACGGCCCGGTGGTGTGCGTGTCGACCTCCAGCGGCTTCAAGGACCGGGGCGTCGGCACCCGGCGGACCGAGCCGGTCGCCCCGGAGTGGGAGGCGGTCCTCCGGCGCCTGCGAGCCGCCGGGGTCACGAGCGAGAACACCTAGTCCTTCACCGCGCGCCCGAGGTAGGTGACCTGGGGCCGGGCGGCCGGGGAGAGCACGAAGTCGACCAGCGGCGGGATCTCCTCGTCGGTGATCCGGCCGCCGCGGCGGGCCAGGACCGCCCGGACCAGGTTGAGCGGGTTCCGCGGCTTGAACTCGCGGACGTCCTGGTTGCGCAGCCCGTGCCGGGCGAGCGCGGCGGCGACCTCGGCGGGGGTGCGTAACCGGTCGGCTCGGTAGCGGCCGGGCGGCATGATCCGGGTCATCGGGATGGCCTGGAAGGCGCCGAGGTAGACCAGCCGGGCGAGGGCGGTGCGGCTGACGGTGTCGTAGACCAGGGTGGCGCCGGGGGCGAGCACCCGGGCCGCCTCGCCGAGGACCCCGTCCAGGTCGCCGGTCACCTCGAGGGTGTCGGCGCAGTAGACCAGCTCGAACTCGCCGTCACCGAAGGGCAGTTCGTCGGGCTGTGCGACCAGGTCGGTGATCGTGAGGCCGTCCCGCCGGTGGGCGGCCCGGGCGTGTCCGGTGGCCACCGGGGACGGGTCGACGGCGGCCACCCGGAAGCCGAGCCGGGCCAGTCCGGCCGCCGGGAGTCCGCGCCCGCCGCCGATCACCAGGGCGGGGCGGCCTTCGCCGCGGGGGGCGACCTCGGCGAGGTACTCCATCCGGACGGCCTGGAAGGACAGGGCGCGGATGTGCCGGCCGTCGATCGCCTCCGGGGACGCCGCGTCGAGCTCGATGTGCGGGGTGGTGCCCATGGCTGAACTCCCTCGGGACGCTCACGAAACATTCAGGTTCCCTGAGGGAACTTATCAGCGATGGGTTTCCTCAGGGAACCCAACTACCCTGGTCGCCATGACCCGCACCTCGCTCGCCGACGTCGCCTGCTCCATCGCCCGCGCCACCGACCTGTTCGGCGACGCCTGGACGGCGCTGATCATGCGGGACGTCCTGACCGGCATCCACCGCTTCGACGACCTGGCCCACGACCTGGGCATCTCCCGCAAGGTCCTGGCCGCCCGGCTGGCCCGACTCGTCGAGGAGGGCGTACTGGTCCGCGAGCAGTACCAGGAGCACCCGCCGCGCGAGGAGTACCGGGCCACCGAGAAGGGCGCCGAGCTGCACTCCGTGCTGATGGCACTGATGGCCTGGGGCGACCGGTGGTACGCGGGCGAGGCCGGCCCGCCGGCCCGGATCCGCCACCTGGACTGCGGGCACGACACCACGCCCGTGACGGCCTGCGGCCACTGCGGCGGGCCGGTCACCGCCGCCAACACCACCGAACTGCCCGGCCCCGGCGGCCGGATCGGCCCCGGCACCCGGGTCCTCGGCCCGCTCCTCGTCGCCCGCGCCAGGCCGTAGGGCCGCCGCCGACGCCAGGCCGTAGGGCCGCCGCCCGCGCCAGGCCGCGACGAACGATGCGCACCGACCGGCGGCCGCCCGGGGCCTGCTGTTCGCCGGGCCGTCCGCCGACGTAGGGCCGACGTAGGGTCGGCGTTCGCCGAACGCCCGCAGGCTGGCAACCCTCCGCCAACTCCCCCACCCGTGGAAGGGTTGCCACCGTGTCGAGTTCCCCCCGCCGCCTGCTGCCGCTGGCCGTCGCCGTCGCGGCGGTGCCCGTGCTCGCCCTGCCCGCCGTCCCGGCCGCAGCGGTGACGTACGGCACCCCGACGATCACCTTCTCGGCCGGTTACCTCTCCGGCGCGGTCGGCGCCACCGGCGACCCGACCGTGACCGTGACGGTCGCGCAGAGCGGCGCCTCGGCCTCGGCGCTGGCCGTCGCCGCCTCGGCCACCACCCGCAGCACCGTGGCCCGCACCGGCGACGTCACGGTCACCGGCACCGGCGGCGCCCGCACCCTGGCGGTCGCCGCCCAGGGCGTCGGCTACACCGACCTGACCATCAGGGTCACCGGCCTGGGCGGCAAGAGCGCCACCCGCACCCTGCACTACGCGGCCTCCGCCGCCGTCCGGTACTCCGCCACCAGCCGCTACCTCACCGGCTCCAGCGACGCCTCGGCCGCCGTGGACGCGGGCGGCGGCTACATCGTGGTCGGCGACGACGAGTCCAACACCCTGCGCCTGTACGACCGCAACAACTCCGGTGCCCCGGTGCGCACCTGGGACTTCAGCACCGCCCTCGGCGTCTCCAAGGAGATCGACATCGAGGCCGCCACCCGGGTCGGCAACACCATCTACTGGACCGGCTCGCTCGGCAACAACAAGGACGGCGTGGTCAAGCCCGACCGGCAGACCGTGTTCGCCACCACGATCACCGGCTCCGGCGCCACCACCCAGCTCTCGCTGGCCGGCCAGTACCACGGCCTGCGCGACGACCTGATCGACTGGGACTCCGCCAACGGCGACCGCTACGGCTTCGCCGCCGGCGCCGCCGACGGCCAGGTGCCCAAGCAGATCGACGGGTTCAACGTCGAGGGCCTGGAGTTCGCCCCCGGCAGCACCAGCACCGCCTACGTCGGCTTCCGCGCGCCGCTCACCCCGGCGGTCACCGGCGGCCGGGCGCTGCTGGTACCGGTCACCAACTTCCCGTCCCTGCTGAACGGTTCCGCCGCGCACGCGACCTTCGGCGACCCGATCGAACTGGACCTCGGCGGGCTCTCGGTCCGCGACATCCGCCGCAACGACCTCGGCCAGTACCTGATCGTGGCCGGCTCCTGGGCCGCCGAGGACAACTCCGCCCCGTACGCGCTCTACCGCTGGGACGGCCGGGCCGGCTCCCAGCCGGTCAAGCTGATCGACCTGCCGACCGGCGACTACGGCGCCTGGGAGGCCGTCCCGGACGTCCCGAACCTGGACACCCCGGGCGCCGCCGCGCAGCTGATCACCGACGACGGCTCCGCCGACCTCTACCAGGACGGCACCAACGCCAAGGACCTCACCCACCCCGAGTGGAAGAAGTCCCGCAGCACCTGGTTCACGCTCAACTGACGCCGCCCCGGGCCCCTCGGCATCCACACCGAGGGGCCACGCCAAGTTCCTCACGCCGCGGGCCCCGCGCCGAGGGGCCCGCCCGCATCGGACCAGGCTCGGACCTTGTGCCAGGACGGCACCTGGGCCCTGTCCTCCACCGCGTAGGCACCGAACAGAGCGGGCGCCTCGGCCCGCATCGGCTCGCCGATCCGCCCGACTCCGCCCCCTCCCCGGCCCCCGGCCCCCGCTACACCGTGGTCCGGGCCCGGCGCACCAGCCACCAGGTCACCGCCAGGGCGACCACGAACAGCCCGAGGTTCAGCCCGTTCTCGATCAGGTGGAAGGTGCCCAGCCGGCTCGCCGGCTGCAGGCTCTGCTGGATGCCGGTCAGCCCGTGCTCCCGGAGGCAGGAGGTGAAGGCCGCGGCCCGCCCGTCGAGGATGTTGCCGCACCACTGCCCCATCACCTCGTTGTACGGGTGGAGGTGCCCGGCCGCGTCGACGAACGGCGGCTTGCCGCCGTCCAGCAGCAGTTCGTTGGCCACCGGCGTGAACGGGTCCATACCCTCGCCCCGCTCGGCCGCGAGCGAGATCGTCCGGGTCGCCGGGTCCATCAGGTGCGGCCGCAGCTGCTCCATCAGCATCGTGCGTGCGCCGAAGGCCCCGAGCACCACCACGAACGCGGGCAGCAGCCGGCGCAGCGCCGCCCCCACCGCCACCCCGACCATCCCCCAGGCGAGGGCGAGGGTGAGCGGCAGCCAGCCGCCGGCCTGGAACAGTGTCCCTTCGAACAGGCTGCGCCGGGCACCGAGGTGGACGAGGTTCGCCACGTGCAGGCACTCGGCGGCGAGCACGGCGGTCAGCACGCCGAGGACGGTGCCGAGCACGGCGAGCTTGCCGAACAGCCACCGCAGCGGGCTGATGTCCTGGGACCAGGCGAGCAGTACGGTGCGGTGCTCGTACTCCTTGGCCAGCAGCGGCACCCCGACGAACATGCCGAGCATCGCGGGCAGGAAGACGACCAGGTTGAGCTGGTAGCCGGCGATGTCGGCGCCGTGGTTGATCCTGGCGAGCCGGTCGTCGGCGACGGCCTTGGCGCAGTCCGGCCCGTGGCACAGGTCGAGCGCGTGCTGCAGGTCGGCGGCGTTGACGACCATCCAGGCGAGGACGGCGGCCGTGAGGAGGGCGGCGCCGATCAGCTGCCCGCGGTGCTGGCGCCAGGTGAGCCAGAGGATGCCGCGCCACAAGTTCCCCCGGGCGGCGGGCGCGGGCCGGGTGGCGGCGGCGGGCGGCGGGGTGGTGGCGGGGGCGCTCACCGTCCGGTCTCCCCGAGGGAGGTCTTGAGGTAGCCGAGCACGATGTCCTCCAGGGTGACGGGGTGGCCGGTCCAGCCGGGCGCGTCGAGCGGGGTCGCCGCGCCGAGCAGGGTGCGCACCACGAAGGTGGACTGCCGGGCGGTGTGGTTCTCGTGGACGGTCTCCCCCTCGACGGGCGGCCGTTCAGCCCGCGGGCCGCTCAGCCGGACGTGCTGGGCGAGGAGGTCCTCGACGTCGCCGTCCAGGATGTTCCGGCCGTGCGAGAGGAGCAGCAAGTGGTCTCCCACGCCGGCGAGTTCGGCGACGACGTGGGTGGACAGCAGCACCGTCATGCCGGTCTCGGCGACCTCGCCGAGCAGTTCGCCGGTGACGGCCTTGCGGGCGACCGGGTCGAGGTTGGCCAGCGGCTCGTCCAGCAGGAGCAGCGACGGGCAGGCGCCGAGCGCGACGGCCAGCGCGACCTGCGCCTGCTGGCCGCCGGAGAGCTTGTCGCAGCGCCGGTCCAGCGGGATGTCGAACCGCTCCAGCCAGCCCAGCGCCCGGGCCTGGTCCCAGACGTGGTTGGTGTGCCGGCCGAAGTTCAGCATGTCGGTGACCTTGAAGTCGCGGTAGAGCGGCTTGTCCTGCGAGAGCAGCACCACCCGGCCGTCCGTCCGGTACTCGCCCGCGGTGGGTTCGAGCATGCCGCTGACGATGCCCAGCAGGGTGGACTTGCCCGCGCCGTTGGCGCCGACCAGTGCGACCACCCCGCCGGCCGGGAGCGTGAAGCTGCAGTCGTCCAGGGCGGTCACGCCCCGGTACCGCTTGGTCAGCCCGCGTACCTCCAGGGCCGCGGTCACGCCTTCGCCCCCTGGCGCGCGGCCGCCTGGCGTGCGGCCCCCTGGTGCGCGTCGCGGTCGGCGGCGGCCGACTCCTCGGCGAGCACGGCGGTGACCAGGGCCTTGACGTCCTCGTCCTCCAGCCCGGCCGTGCGGGCCTCCGCGACCCAGCGGGCGAGCCCGGTGCGCAGCCGCGCCATGTCGTGGGGTTCGACGGCGCCGAGCGAGCCGGTGACGAAGGTGCCGGAGCCCTGCCGGGCCTCGACCAGGCCGCCGTGCTCCAGCTCGCGGTAGGCCTTGAGCACGGTGTTGGCGTTGACCGTGCACGAGACGACGACGTCGCGGACGGCCGGAAGGCGGTCACCGGGCTTGAGCAGTCCCAGCCTGAGCGCTTCCCGTACTTGCTTTACGAGTTGCGCATAGGCCGGGAGGCTGTCCGTCCGGTCCACATGGAATTCGATCACGGGGCGTCTCCTCGGTGGATGAGGTCCTGAGGCCTGCCCCTGAATTGTTATGGTCTAGTAGAACACCAGTCAACCACTACAGCGAAACACTTTCCGATCAGTGCCGAGCAGTGCCGTGCAGTCGGGCGCGGCCGCTCAGAGCTCGACCAGCACCTTCCCCCGGCTCACCGAGCGGTCCTGGTAGAGGCTGCGGTACGCGGCGGGGATACCGTCGAAGCCCCGGTGGACGGTCTGCTGGTACGTCAGGTCGCCGCTGCGGACCAGCGCGCCGATGTCCCGCCGCAGCGCCGCCCAGTTCTCCTCGGTGAACCACTCCAGCGAGAAGATGCCGCGGATCGTGGTGCGCGGGTACATGATCATCGGCAGCAGCCGGGGGCCCGCCCAGCCGCCGCCGACCTGGCTCCCCCACTGCCAGCAGACCGCGACACGGCTCTCCACCGCGAGCATGCCGAAGACCACGTCGGTCAGCACCCCGCCGAGGCTGTCGAAGTAGCGGTCGATGCCATCCGGGGCGAGCTCGGCGAGTTCCTTCTCCAGTCGCTCCGGAGCGTCGCCGTCGCGGTACAGCACCACCCCGTCGAAGCCCAGCTCCCACAGCCGTTCGGCCTTCTCCGGCGTCGCCGTGGTGCCGATCACCCGCGCACCCCGGTGCTTGGCCAACTGCCCGACCACCGAACCCACCGCCCCGGAGGCCCCGCTGACCAGCACGGTCGCACCGGCGCGGACATCGAGGAACTTCTCGACCGTGCCCCAGGCCGTCATCCCCGGCCCGCCCAGGACGCCGAGCGCGGTGGAGAGCGGCAGCGCCTCGTCGTAGTGGGCAGGGTCCAGCCGGCGGAAGGCCGGGAAGACCATCGGGAAGGTGCCGGTCTGCCACAGCCTGGGTGCGCCGTTGCTGATCAGGTGGCTGC
Organism: Kitasatospora sp. NPDC051164; assembly: GCF_044455625.1. Lineage (NCBI taxonomy): Bacteria > Bacillati > Actinomycetota > Actinomycetes > Kitasatosporales > Streptomycetaceae > Kitasatospora > Kitasatospora sp. NPDC051164. Next base: position 131,692 of record NZ_JBITFB010000021.1, read on the forward strand.
GCCAGCCGCCGAAGCCCTGCACCAGGTCACCGGCCGCGAACCGCGCGGCCGGCCCGGCGTCCAGCACCTCCATGATCGAATCGGCGCCCATGTGGTCGCCGATCGGGGTGTCCAGCGCGATGCCCTGAAGGTACGGGTCGACCGAGACGTACCGGGTGCGCAGCAGCATCTCGTCGGCGGCGAGCCGGACGTCCAGCTCCTCCACGACCTTGCGGTACATCCGCTCGATGTCCGGCACACCGTCCACGTGCTCCCGGACGGTCCACTTCTCGATCCTCACGAGGTGACTCCAAACTGCCGGTCGACGGGTCCGACCGGTTCGATGAGCAGGGTGGGCGGCGGCGCGTGGTCGTCGATCTCCGCGGTGAACGGCTTGCGGTCGTCCCGGCAGATGAACTGGACGACGTGCCGGCCGGCCGCCGCCGCCCGGATCAGACCGCCGGTGGTCGCCCACACACCGGAGAGGTAGAAGTTCGCGAGGCCCGGCAGCCCGGGGCCGTTGCGCTTGATCTCCTCCTCCAGGGTCTCGCCGCTCTCCACGAAGGGCTGCCAACCCAGCACCGTGCCGTCGTAGTTGCCCGTGTAGCGGACCTGGGTGAGCGGGGTCGAGACGTCCTTGACCGCCACCGCGTCCTTCAGGCCCGGGTGGTGGCCGTCCAGGAACCCGATCACGGCGTCCCGCACCCGGCGCTTCTCGCGCTGGTACTCCCGGCCCCGGCCGACCGGCAGGGTGTGCAGCTCCTCGCCGCGCCGCAGCCGAGGCGACTGCTCGGGGCCGGTGCTCAGCTCCCGCCAGGGGGCGATGTCGCAGAAGTAGCTGGCGTACACCACGGTGGTCCCGGCCGGGGACAGCTCCGGGTAGTGCCGGCTGCGGAACTGGACGTTGATGCTGGGGTGCCGGATGCCGGTGAGCCGGGCGGCGAGCTCGTCCTCCAGCAGGTAGGTGGTGCACGGGTCGCCGGCGGGGAAGGGGCGGCGCAGGCCGAGGAAGACGGTGAGGTACCCGGGGAAGACCATGCCGGGCTCGGTGATGGTCCTGGTGTACAGCCGGCGGTAGGTGTCGTTCAGGTAGCGGCCCTTGAGCAGGTCCAGCATGGTCGTCCGGCCGTCGCAGGCGGCCACCACGATGTCCGCCCGCACCTCCCGGCCGTCGCTCAGCCGCACCCCGACCGCCCGGTCCCGCTCGACCAGGATCTCGGTCACCTTGGCGTTGTACGTGATCTCGCCGCCGAGCCGCCGGTAGCGCTCCTCGATCGAGTGCGCCAGGCCGAGCGAGCCGCCCTCCGGCACGCCGGCCGACTGCCCGGCGTGCGAGGCGAGTTGGAAGTAGGTCGGCAGCACCGGGAAGTTGGGGTGCTTCTCGTACAGGACGAAGTTGAACGCCTCTCGCAGCAGCGGGCTGCGGAACCGCGCCGCGTAGTCGCTCATCAGCACCGTGATCGAGCGGCGGATCACGTTGAAGTACGGCAGGAAGGAGGCGAGCATCCGCCACCGCTCCCGCCGGCCCATCAGCCCGACCGGCTTGAGGAAGGGGTAACGGGCCAGCGCCAGGCGGAACTTGCGCAGCCCGGCGCAGAACTGCCGGATCTGCCGGGCGTCCTCCGGGGCCAGCTCCAGCAGGTGGGCCTCCAGCCGGTCCGGGTCGGAGTAGAAGTAGACCGCCCGGCCGTCCCGGGTGCGCACCACGTTGAAGACGTCGAAGTTGCGCATCAGCTTGCCCTGCAGGGCGCCGAGCTCCAGCCAGATCCGGTGCATCTCGTTGCCCGGCCCGCTGCCCAGCAGCCAGCTGACGCAGCAGTCGAAGGTGAACTCGCCGCGGTCCCAGCCGGTGCAGCAGCCGCCGGGGATCTCGTGCATCTCCAGGATCCGGGTGCGGTAGCCGTTCATCTGCGCGTAGCAACCGGTGGACAGGCCGCCGAGGCCGCCGCCGATGATGACCATGGTCTGCCTGCTGCCGGTGGCCGTCCCGCCGGTGGTCGTCCCGCTCACTCCGCCACTCCCACTTCCACGTCCGCGACGCCCACGTCCGGCACTCCCACGGCCGGTACTCCCACGGTGGCCCGGTCGAGTTGCGGCAGGTGGCCCCACTTGCCCGCGTGCCAGGGTTCCCGGTTGTCGCTGGGCCAGGCCCGGAACGGCCGGCCGAGTTCCCGGCAGAGGTACTGCGCGGCGTACCGTCCGCTGGTGGCGGCCCGGATCAGCCCGCCCAGGGCGGTCCACTGCCCGGCCATGGAGAAGCCGCTGAGGCCGGGCAGCCGCATCCGGTCCCGGTTGACCAGCCGGTTGGCGACGTCCTCGGCCTCGGAGAAGGCCTGCCAGGCCAGGATGCTGCCGTAGGTGTTGCCGGTGAACCGTTCGGTGGTCACCGGCGAGGCCACGTCGACGAGTTCGATCCGCGGGCCGAGCCCGGGGTAGGTCCGGTCCAGGAAGCCGCGGACGAACGCGGCGACCTCCTGCTTGCGCGCCCGGTACGCCCGGCGGTCCCGGACCCGCAGGTCCTTCCAGGAGCGGTAGTCGCTGAAGTAGGTGCAGTGCAGCACCGACTTGCCGGGCGGCGCGAAGCCCTCCGCGTAGGCCGAGCGCAGTTGCACCACCAGGCTGTGCTGCAGCGAGCCGGGCAGCCGGGCGCTGTCCTCGGGCGTCAACAGGTAGGTGGTGCTGTGCGGTTCGCCCTCCGGCAGCGGGCCGTCGATGCCGACGAAGGCGGAGACCACGGCCGGGTACAGGTTGCCCGGCTTGTCGATCAGTTCGCCGTAGAGCCGGTCGGTGGCGGGGCTGGAGTAGCGGCCCTCCAGCAAGCGGTCGAGTACCGTCGGACCGTCGCAGGCGGCGACCACGTGGTCGGCGAAGTGCCGTGATCCGTCCCGGAGTTCGATGCCGATGGCGCGTCCGTCCTCGATCAGGATCCGCTCCACCCGGCAGCGGTAGCCGATCACCCCGCCGAGCGAGGTGTACCGCTCCTCCACCGAGCGGGCCAGCCCCAGCGAACCGCCCTGCGGGAAACCGGCGTTGCCGTTGTGCGCGGCGGCCAGTGTGTACAGGTACGGCAGCAGCGGGAAGCCCGCGGGCTCCTGGAGGAACATGGTGGGGAAGGCCCGGCGCAGTAGCGGGTCCTGGAAGCGCTCGGCGAAGCCGCTCATCGGGGTGGTCGCGGTGCGCCAGAACAGCCGGAAGGCGGGCAGGACGGCGCGCAGGGTGCGCAGCCGCTCCGCCGTGGTGCGCATCGGCGGCGGGGTGAGGTCCCAGGGCAGGTCGACGGCGACGAAGCGGCGCAGGTCCCGGCAGAAGGCCCGGATCGGCTTGGCGTCGTCGGGGGCGAGGGCGAGCAGGTGCTGTTCCAGCCGGTCCGGGTCGCCGTAGAAGGTGACGGCGCGGCCGTGTTCGTCGACGACCCGGTTGAAGATGTCGAAGCGGGTCACCGATTTGCCGTCCAGGGCGCCGAGTTCCTGCCAGACCTGGTGCGCTCCGGTGCCTTCGGCGGTGCCGATCAGCCAGTCGATGCAGTAGTCGAACAGGTAGCCGTGCCGGGACCAGGCGGTGCAGCAGCCGCCGGGCAGCACGTGTTTCTCGAAGATCCGGGTCTCCAGGCCGCTCATCTGCGCGTAGCAGCCGGTGGCGAGGCCGGCCAGGCCGGCCCCGATCACGATGACCCGGGGCGGGCCGCCGGGGGCCCGCTCCCTCGTGGACCAGTCCGGTCCGCGGTCAGCCGCGGCCATCGGCGGCGCCTCCGGCCAGGATGGCGCCCGCCAGTTCGGCGTTGCGGGCGGCGTACTCGCCGTCGAGCATCTCGGCGTGGCTGCCGTGGCCGGCGTACACGGCGGTGCCGGTGGTGGAGGCGCCATGCCAGGAGCCTTCCTCGCCGCCGACGTGCACGCTCAGCCGCTCGCGTTCGCAGACCACGTCGAGTTGGGCGCGTACGGTGCCCGTGTTGGGGGTGCGGCTGGAGAACTCCAGGTAGTCCCGGGCCTGTTCGAGGGTTTCCCGGGCGACGATCCGCGAGCCGGTGTGGCGGTGCAGGTGCTCGTGGAGTTCGCGCTCGAAGACGGCCACGTGTTCCGCGCCGAGGTCGAAGGCGTCCAGGACCCGGTAGGCGTCGACCAGCAGCACCGAACCCACCGTGCGGCCCCGGCGTTCCAGCTCTTTGGCGACCTCGAAGGCGAGGTTGCCGCCGAGGGAGTAGCCGAGCAGGACGTACGGTCCGGCCGGGTGCAGTTCCTCGACCAGGTCGGCGTACCGGGCGGTCTTGTCGTCGCCGGTCAGGTAGTTGAAGGCGGCGATCCGGTGCTCGGGCAGGTGCGCGGCGAGCTGCCGGTAGACCAGTCCGTGGCCGCCGGCCGGCGGGAGGCAGAAGACCGTACGGCCTTCGGTCGCCGTGGCGTTGAACCAGAGGTAGGGCTGGCCGCCGGACACCTCGCCGGTGATGATCTGCTCGACGGTGCGGGCCATGCCGTGCAGGGTGGTGACCTTGAACAGCAGGCCGACCGGGATGCCGATGTTGAACTCGGTCTGCAGGTGGTGGATCAGCTCGATGAGCCGGATCGAGCTGCCGCCGAGTTCGAAGAAGTCGTGCTGCAGGCCGACTTCGTCCAGGCCGAGCAGGTTGCGCCAGTGCTCGGCGACCCTGGTCTCGTAGAGGGTGACGGGGGGTTCGTGCTGGGCTCCGCCGGTGTCGGCCTTCGGCTCCGGGAGGGCGGCGAGGTCGACCTTGCCGTTCGGGGTGAGGGGCAGGGCGGGCAGTTCGGTGAGGTAGGAGGGGATCATCACGGTGGGCAGGTGCTCGGCCAGGTGGCGGCGCAGTTCACGGCGGTCCAGCACGGCGCCTTCGGCGGGGACCACGTAGGCGGCCAGGACGGCTTCACCCGAGGCGTCCTGGCGGACCGCGACGCAGGCCTGGGCGAGTTCGGGGAGGGCGGTGAGGTGGGCCTCGATCTCGCCCGGCTCGATCCGGTGGCCGCGGACCTTGACCTGGTTGTCGATCCGGCCGAGCAGGTGCGCGGTGCCGGTGGTGTCCCAGTGCCCGAGGTCGCCGGTGCGGTAGAGCCGTACGGGCGTGCCGTCGAGCTCCAAGGTGGCGAAACGGTGGGCGCTCTGCTCCGGATCGTTGGGGTAGCCGGCCGCGACGCCCGCGCCGCCGATCCACAGCTCGCCGGGCACGCCGGCCGGGACGGGCTCGCCGTACGGGTCGAGGATGTACAGCGCGCTGTTCGGAAAGGGCCGGCCGATCGGCACCATCCGGCCGGGTTCGAGTTCCTCGGCCGCGCCCTCGTAGTAGGTGCTGTCGACGGTGGCCTCGGTCAGGCCGTAGGAGTTGACCAGCCGGGTCCGTTCGCCGCACAGGGCGCGCAGCCGGCGGTGCTCGGCGGCCTTCCAGGAGTCGGAGCCGACGATGACCAGTTTGAGGAAGTCCAGCCGCAGGCCGTCGCGTTCGCAGTGGGTCAGCAGGGCGCGGGCCACGGCGGGCACGAACTCGCCGCAGTCCACGGCTTCCTCGCGCATCACCCGGTGCAGCCGGGCGGTGTCGAAGAGCAGCTCGCGGTCGACCAGGACGAGGGTGCCGCCGCTGCCGAGCGCTCGGGCGAGGTCGCCGGAGAAGACGTCGAAGGCTGTCCCGGCCATCTGCAGGTGGACCCGGGCCTCGGTGTCCAGCCGGTACTCCGCGCGCCAGCCGGCGGTGACGGCGGCCAGGCTGCGGTGGTCGACCCGGACCGCCTTCGGGCGGCCGGTGGAGCCCGAGGTGTGGATCACATAGGCGGCCCGGTCCGGGTCGGCGGCGGGCAGCGGCCCGGCGGCGTCGGCGGGCCGGTCCAGGTCCTCCAGGGTGACCGGCTCGGCGGGCAGGTCGGCGGCGGGCGGGCGCCGCTCGTCGACCACGACCAGGGCGGCCCCGGCGTCGGCCACCTGGAAAGCCAGCCGGTCCGCCGGGTGCCCGGGGTCGAGCGGGAGGTAGGCGGCGCCGGCCCGCCAGATGCCCAGCAGGGTGGTGATCAGCTCGGGTGACTTGTCCAGGCAGACGGCCACCACCGAGCCCTCCCCGACGCCCAGTTCGCGCAGCCGTACGGCCGTGCGCTGGGAGCGCCGGTCGAGCTCGCCGTAGGTGAGGCGCCGGACCCCGTCGCGGCCGGGCGCGACCACGGCGACGGCCTCCGGGTGCTCGGCGGCGGCCTTGGCGATCAGCTCCGGCACCGGGGCGTCGTGGTCGATCCGGCGTTCGGCGCCGCTGAACCCGGTGAGGATCTCCCGGCGTTCGGCCGCGTCCAGCATCCGCAGCCGGCCGACCGGCTCGCCGTCGGCGGCGCGGGTCATGGCGTCCAGCAGGTTGCGGTAGTGCGCGGCGAGCCGCCGGACGGTTGCGGGCTCGAAGAGGTCGGAGTTGTACTTGAAGACGCAGTGGAAGCAGCCGTCCGCGCGGTCCTCGTAGGCGGACAGTGTCAGGTCGAACTGTCCTTCTTCCTCCGGGAGTTCGATGTACTCCAGGCGGTAGCCGAAGCGTTCCACGGCGACCTTGTGGGTGAGCAGGATGAACATCGCCTGGAACACCGCGGAGCGGCTCGGGTCGTGCTGCAGCCCCAACTGCTCGACCAGCAGCGGGAAGGGGTACTCCTGGTTGTCCAGTCCGCCGAGCACGCTCTCCCGCACCCGGGCCAGCAGCTCGGCCACGGTCGGCTCCCCGGCCAGGCTCACGTGCAGCGGCAGCGGGTTGACGAAGTAGCCGTAGACGGAGGCGAACTCCTCCTGGGTGCGGCCGGTGACCGGGCTGCCGACCACGATGTCCGGCTGCCCGGACCAGCGGTGCAGCAGCAGGTAGTAGGCGCCGAGCAGCACCATGAACGGGGTGGCGTTGTGCGCACGGGCCAACTCATGGACCCGGTCGGTGAGTTCGGTGTCCAGCCGGAAGAACTCGGAGGCGCCGTTGTGGGTCTGCACGGCCGGCCGGGGCTTGTCGGTGGGCAGCGCCAGCACCGGCATCTCGGCGGGCAGGTGCCCGCGCCAGTAGTCGAGCATCCGCTGCGCCGCGGGCCCGGCCAGGAAGCGGTTCTGCTGGTTGAGGAAGTCCAGGTAGCGGGCGGCGACCGGGGGCAGTTCGGGGGTGCGCCCCTGGCGCAGCGCCTCGTAGACCTCGAACAGCTCCTCGATGAAGGTGAAGGTGGAGATCGCGTCCGAGACGATGTGGTGGACGGCCTTCATCAGCACCCAGCGGTCCGGCCCGCGCCGGAACAGCCGCAGCCGTACCAGCGGGTCCGCGTCGAGGTCGTACGGCCGCCGGTACTCGCGGACGATCAGCTCGTGGATCTCCTCCCACGGGCGGCCCTCGACGTCGAACAGCCCGGTGTCGGCCACGGCCTCCTCACGGATGCGCTGGAGGGGCCGGCCCTCCTCGGCCGTGACGTTGGCGCGCAGTGCGGGGTGGCGGGCGACCAGGTGGCGGAACGCGGCGAACACCAGCTCCGGGTCGAGCACCGCGCGCACCTCGACGGCACCGCCGATGTTGTACGCGAAGCCGTCCGGGTGCAGCTGGCGCAGGAACCAGAGCGCCTGCTGGTTGTGGGTGAGCGGGTAGCGGGACTCGTCGGTGTGGAGTTCGATCTCGGCCCGGTCCGGGCCGCCGTCGGTGGAGAGCCGCTCGGCCAGGCCCGTGGTGAGCAGGTCGACCAGGTCGCCGACGGAGCCGTTGCTGAGCAGGGCCACCACCGGCAGGGCGACGCCCAGTTCGCCGTGCACCCGGGCGCGCAGCTCCATCGCGAGCAGCGAGTCGAGGCCGTGCGCGCCGAGCCTGGTGTCGGTGCCGATCCGCTCGGAGCCGATCCGCAGCACGGCCGCGGCGGCGGCGGTGAGCCGTTCGGTGACCAGTTCGAGCCGGGTCTGCGGGTCGGCCGCCCGGTAGGCGTCCAGGAAGCCGCCGGTCTCGGCCGGGGCCTGCTCGGCGGCGCTTGCGGCCAGGTCGGCGACCAGCGGCGGCGGCGCGGGGTACCAGGCGAGGAAGGTCGGCCAGTCGACCACGGTGGCGACCAGCAGCTGGGCGCGGTCCTGGCCGAGGACGCGTTCCAGGACGGCCGTTCCGGCGTCCGGGGGCAGCGAGCTCATGCCGCGGGCGTCGCGGTAGTGGGCGACCAGGCCCAGTTCCTCGATCATGCCGGTGGCCCAGGGCCCCCAGTCCAGGCTGAGCGCGGGCAGGCCGTCGGCCCGGCGGTGGTGGGCGAGGGCGTCCAGGAAGGCGTTGCCGGCCGCGTAGTTGGTCTGGCCGGCGGTGGTGAGCAGCGAGGCGACGGAGGCGAACAGCACGAAGTGGTCGAGCGGTTCGTCGCGCAGCAGCCGGTGCAGCAGGTGGCCGCCGGCCACCTTGGGGGCGTATCCGGCGTCGAAGGCCGGGCGGTCCATCTGTGCCAGCAGGGTGTCCCTGACCTGGCCGGCGAGGTGGAACACGCCCCGGATCGGCGGGCGTTGGTGCTGCCGGTAGTCGGCGAGCCAGGCGGCGAGCGCGGTTTCGTCGGTGACGTCGACCGGGGCGAGCAGCGGTTCGGCGCCGAGCGCCTGGAGTTCGCGCAGGAAGGCGATCCGCTCCCCGGCGGGGGTGCCCGGGTCGGTGGAAGCCCACTGGGAGCGCTCGGGCAGGGCGGTGCGGCCGACCAGGATCAGCCGCCGGGCGCCGCGCTTGACCAGGGTGCGGCAGAGCAGTCGGCCGAGGGCACCGAAGGCGCCGGTGACGAGGTAGCTGCCGTCGGGACGCAGGACCGGCGGCAGCGGCCGGGTGAGGCCCTCGGCCTGCCGCAGTCGGCTGGTCAGGCGGCGGCCGGCCCGCAGCGCGATCTCCTGCTCGTCCCGGGCGGCGAGTTCGGCGAGCAGTGCCCCGGCCTGGTCGGTCGCGGTGACGGCCGGGTCGAGGTCGATCAGGCTGCCGCGCTGGGTGACGAGTTCCTGCTGCCACAGCACGCGTCCGATGCCCCAGGCGGGGGCGCCGAGCGGTTCGACCCGGTCGCCGGGGGCGGCGGGCTGGGTGCCCCGGGTGACGATGTGCAGCCGCCCGTCCGGGAGGGCGGCGGGCAGGGCCTGGGCGAGGGCGATCACGGAGTAGGCGCCGAGGGTGGCGAGCCCGTCGAGCCGGTCGGCCGTGGTGGCGTCGAGGGCGGGCAGGTCGAGGTTCCAGAGGTGGACGACGGTGTCGTAGCCGGGTTCCAGGGAGGCGAGCAGCCGCCGGACGTCCTCGGCGGAGTCGGGCCGGACGGTCGAGTGTCCGTCGCCGTGGTGGTACTGCTCGCCGGGCCGGACGAGGTGGCAGCGGGCGCCGCGCTCGGCGGCGAGCGCGGCCAGCCGCTCGGCGAGGCCGCCTTCGTCGGCGAAGAGCAGCAGGTCGCCGGGGGTCTCCTCGGCGGTCGGCGCGGGCGCCTCCACCCAGGCGACCTCGGTGAGCCAGCCGTCGATGGTGGCCAGGCCGACCGAGGCCGGGGCCTGGGCGACGTCGGCGACCCGGAACCCGGTGATCCGGCCGAGCGGGGTGCCGTCCTCGGCGTGCAGGGCGATGTCGCCGACGAGTTCCTCGCCGCTGTCCCGGGTGACGGTGGCGTGCGCCCAGAGCGGCCGGTCGCCGATCTCGTCGAGCCGGACCTCCTCGATGGCGACCGGCAGCCGGACGCTGCCGCCCTCGGGCGTGTGCAGCGTGGTGGTGAGCAGGGTCTGGAAGCAGGCGTCCAGCAGCACCGGGTGCAGGTGGTGGTCGGCCGCGCCGGGGCCGAGTCCGGCGGTCGGCCGGATCCGGGCCAGCGCCTCGCCGGGGCCCGCCCACACCTCCTCGATGGCGCGGAAGGCGGGCCCGTAGTCGTAGCCGCGCTCGGCCAGCAGCCGGTAGCAGTCCGGCCCGTCGAGGTGCTGCCCGTGGGCGTCCGGGGCCGAGACGTCCAGCGCGGGCCCGTACGAGCGCCGCTGGCCGGTGCGGACCCGGCCGCAGGCGTGCACGGTCGGCTCGCCGCCGGCCGGGGTGGCGGCGACGGTGAAGCGGGCGTCCTCGGGCGCGTAGCCGAGCTGGACGGGGACGGGTTCGGTCTCGGAGAGGAACAGCGCCCGGTTGAGCTCGACCTCGGCCAGCACCACCTCGGTGCGGCCGGTCAGGGCGCGGACGGCCTGCGCGGCCATCTCCAGGTACCCGGCGGCCGGGAACACCACCTGGCCCTCGATCCGGTGGTCGGTCAGGTACGGCAGCCGCTCGGGGTCGAGCGCGGTGGTCCAGCCGGGCTGGGCGCTCGCGGTGCGGCGGCCCAGGAGCGGGTGGTCGACCCGGCCGAGCCGGACCTGCTCGACCGGCTTGGGCTCGATCCAGTACCGGTCGCGCCGCCAGGGGTAGGCGGGCAGCGGCACCGGGCGGCCGGCCGGGTGCAGCGCGTCCCAGCTCAACTCGACGCCGAGGGTGTGCAGTTCGGCCAGGCTTCGGGCGAAGCGTTCGGGCTCGTCCTGGCGGCGGCGGATCGACGGCAGGGTGTGCGTCCGCTCGGCGCACTCGCGGATCGCGTGCCCGAGGACGGGGTGCGGGCCGAGTTCCAGGAACAGTCCGTGCCCGTCCTCGGCCATCCGCTCGACGGCGGCCCGGAACCGCACCGGGTTGCGGACGTTCTCCCACCAGTACCCGCCGTCCAGCTCCGGCCCCCGGGCGAGTCCTTCCCGCGCCGTCAGGTAGAGCGGCAGCCGCGCCTCCTGCGGCTTGATCGCGGCGAGCGCGGCGGTCAGCTCGTCCCGGATCGGGTCCATCCGCACGCTGTGGTAGGGGACTTCGACGTCCAGCAGGCGAGCGAAGACGCCCTGCAGCTTCAGTTCCTCGGCCAGCTCGCCGAGGGCTTCGGTGTCCCCGGCCAGGGTCACCGCGGACGGGCTGTTGACCGCCCCGAGCGAGATCCGGGTGCGGTACGGCCGGATCCGGCGCTCCGCCTCCGCCTCCGGCAGACCGACCGCGAGCATGCTGCCGGTGCCGGCCAGCCGCTGCTGGAGCCGGCTGCGGGCCAGCACCACCCGGACGGCGTCGGCGAGGTCGTACACCCCGGCCTCGTGGAACGCGGCGACCTCGCCGGTGCTGTGGCCCACCACCGCGTCGGGGCGCAGGCCGTGGCTCCGCCAGAGCGCCGAAAGTCCCACCTGGACGGCGAAGTTGGCGGGCTGGGCCAGCCAGGTCTCGGCCATCCGGGAGTCCGTCTCGTCCCGGTCCAGTTCCGTCAGCAGCGACCAGCCGGCCTGCTCGCGGATCTCCCGGTCGACGGCCCGCACGGCCTCCCGGTACACCGGCTCGCTCTCGTACAGGCCCCGGCCCATCCCCCACCACTGCGGGCCCATGCCGGTGAACACCCAGGCCAGACGGCGCTGTCTGCGTTCCCGGGCCCGGCCCTGGACCACCCGCGGGTGCTCCTCGCCGCGCTCGCAGGCGGCCAGCGCCTCGTCCAGGTCCTGCCGCGACGAGTACGTGACCGCGAGCCGCTCGGGCAGGTGCTGGCGGCGGTGCGCCAGGGTGTGGCCGAGGTCGGTGAGCGAGGCCCCGGTGGCGAGCTCCTGCCGTACGGCGGCGGCGAGTTCGGGCAGTCCGGCGGTGTCCTTGGTACTCAGCGGCAGGACCGTGAAGACGGGCTCCGCGACCGCCGCGGCGGGCCGGGGGCGGGGCGGCTCCTCCAGCAGGACGTGCGCGTTGGTGCCGCCGAAGCCGAAGGAGTTGACGCCCGCGCGGGCCGGGCCGCGGTGCTCGGGCCAGTCGACCGGCTCGGTCGGGATCTCGAAGGGCAGCGCGGCCAGGTCGATGCCGGGGTTGGGCCGCTCCAGGTTGAGGTGCGGCGGGATGCGGCGGTGCTTGAGGGCGAGGGCGGTCTTGATCAGCCCGGCGACGCCGGCGGCGGCCTCGGTGTGCCCGATGTTGGTCTTGACCGAGCCGACGTAGCAGTGGTCGCCGGAGCGGCGGCCGATGCCGAGCACCCGGCCGAGCGCGGCGGCTTCGATCGGGTCACCGACCGGGGTGGAGGTGCCGTGCGCCTCGACGTACTGCAGGCTGCCGGGCAGCACCCCGGCCTCGGCGCAGACCCGCTCGATCAGGGTGACCTGGGCGTCGGCGCTGGGGACGGTGATGCCGTTGGTGCGGCCGTCCTGGTTGACGCCGCTGCCGAGGATCACGGCGTGCACCGGGTCCCCGTCGCGCTGCGCGTCGGAGAGGCGCTTGAGCACGACCACGCCGACGCCCTCGGCCCGGACGTAGCCGTCGGCGGAGGCGTCGAAGGCGCGTGATCGGCCGTCCGCGGAGAGGAAGCCGCCCTTGGTCTCGGCGATCGTGTACTGCGGCGCAATGTGCAGCAACGCGCCGCCGGCCAGGGCGAGTTCGGTCTCGCCGCGGAGCAGGCTCTGGCAGGCCAGGTGGACCGCGACCAGCGAGGAGCTGCAGGCGGTGTCGATCGAGACGCTGGGGCCGCGGAAGTCGAAGCAGTGCGAGATCCGGTTGGAGACCATCGTCATCATGGTGCCGGTGGCGGTGTGCGCGGCGATGGTGGCGAAGTCGAGGTCGGCGAACTGCAGGATCTTCCAGTCGAGGGTGAAGGCGCCCATGTAGACGCCCACGTCCCGGCCGGCCAGCTCGCCGGGGCGCAGGCCGCCGTCCTCCAGGGCCTCCCAGCTGACCTCCAGGAGCTTGCGCTGCTGCGGGTCCATGTGCTCGGCCTCGCGCGGGCTGATCCCGAAGAAGTCCGGGTCGAAGGTGTCGAAGCCGTCGATGTAGCCGCCCCGGCCGCCGATCAGCCGCCCCGGCTTGGCCCGGTCCCGGCTGCCCAGGGTGCCGGTGTCGTACCGGTCGGCGGGCGTGTCGGTGAGACAGTCCCGACCCTCGATCAGGTTGCGCCAGTAGGTCCGGTGGTCGTTGGCGTGTCCCGGCAGGCGGCAGCCGATACCGGTGATCGCGATGGGCTCGCGGGGCACGGCGAAGGGCGAGGAAGTCATGATCCAATCCGAGGGTGATGGCGTGACGCCGGGGACACGGGCTAGGGGGCGGCTGCGCGGACCGGAGTCAGACGGACTGCTCGGTGGTCTTCGCCCGGCGCCAGGGGTGCAACAGGCTGGCGCCGAGCTCGCCGGTCGTGGGGAACGCGGTCGGGTCGGTGAGGCCGACGGCGGTGGGCACTCGGCCGGGCCGCCAGGTGAAGCTCCCGAACACGTGGTCCCACAGCGAGAGGTCGGAGGAGTAGTGGCCGGCTTCGGCGAGGTCGGTGCTGTGGTGCAGGCGGTGGAGTTCCGGGCCGGCCAGGACGTGGCCGAGCGGCCCGAGGTGGACGTCGATGTTCGCGTGGACGAAATACCCCTGAGCCAGAACGAATATTCCGACCACGAACACTGAATCCGCCGAGAATCCGATCAGCGCCAACGAAATCTGGACCACGGACTGTGCGAAGAAGACGTCCAGGAAATGATTCACGCCGTTGTTCGCGACGTTCACCTTCTCCGGGACGTGGTGCACGCCGTGCAGCCGCCAGAGCCACCGGTTGCGGTGGGACCAGCGGTGCACGAGGTAGTCGCCGAGCGAGCCGACCAGCAGCGCGAGTGGAATCTCCGCCGCGAAGGGCAGCGCCGGGTGCGCCGGACCGAGCAGTTCGACCAGCGCCGTCACGAACCCCTGGGCCAGTGCGCCGCCGATCATGCTCAGCACGAAATAGACGCTGTACCATCCGAGTTCACGCCGGTTCGGATGCCAGTCGGTCCGGTACGGGATCAGCCGCTCCAGCACCGCCAGGTATCCGATGACGGCCACCAGGACGAGCGGGGAGACCCGGTCGGGCGCCCAGTGGAAGTGCAGGGTCGCGACGGCGACGCACAGCACACCCAGGAGCAGGAGCGGATGGGCGAGCCGGCGGGCAATGGCGTGCAGCACGCGCCCCCCGTTCTTCGCGGACTAACGACTGGAAACGTCAGAGACTCTAGCGGGACCCGATGGCCGGGGCAGTCATTCGACGTGTTAACGCCATGAATGACCCGATCGGCGGACCATACGCGCACGAAGTTGACGCTCGGGCGGCGTGAAGGGGGCGCATTGTGCGGCAGAAACGGGAGTTGTCGGGGTGCGGCACGGTCACACCGCCGGGTGAGCGCCGTCGAGCGCCCTGCCCGTGACAGCAGCCGGTGACGCCCGCCCGCGACGGCCGACCGCCGCCCTCAGGCCCGTACCAGCTCCGCCAGCCGCCTGGCGGCGCGCGGTTCGTACGCCGCCAGGCGGTCGCGCAGGCCGCGCAACTCGTGCGCGACCAGGGCGGGGAGGGCGGCGGCCGCAGTGGCCTCCAGGGCGGGGCCGAGGAGTTCGACGGCCGCGCGCGGATCGTGCGCGCAGACCAGGCAGTCGGCCGCCCGGACGACGAACAGCAGGCGGCTGGACGGGAGTTGGGTCGGGCCGAGCAGGCCCAGCGCGGTCTCGGTGGCGCTCAGCGCCCGGCGGGCCAGTCGGGGGTCGTCCCCCGCCGCCGCGAGGTCGCGCAGCGCGGCGGCCGCGGCGGACTCGACCCGCATCCGCATCGAGGCGATGGAGAGCCAGGGCACGTCGACCTCGTCCTCGGCCCCGATGTGGTCCAGGTGTGCCCGGGACAGGCCGATCTGCCGTACGGTCGCCGGGACGTCGCCGGTCAGGGCGTGCGCGCGGGCCCGGCTGATCCGGCCCATCGCGCCGGCCCAGGGCCGGCCGGGGGCGACCCGGTCGATCTCGCGGGCGTAGCCGAGGGCGGCTTCCGGGTCGCCGTCCAGCCGGCCCAGGATGCTCAGGTCGCTGAGCGTGCCGACCTGGGTGGCCTGGTCCCCGGCGAGCCCGGCCCAGATGAGCGCGCGGTCGTAGCAGGCCATCGCGGTGGCGTTGCGGCCGTCCTGCATGCGCAGCGCGCCGGCCGCGTGGGCGTGCTCGGCGGCCAGTCTGGCGAGCGGACGGCGCTGCGCGGCGGGAGCGCCGGCGAGTCGGGCGAGCACGGCGTGCAGGGTGCGTTCGACGGCGCCGGCCAGGCCCGGCCGGTCACCGGTCTCGCCGGATCGCAGGTGGGCGGCGAGCAGTCCGGTCAGGGCGTGCGCGGTGGCCGCGTCCAGCGGCGGGGCGGCGGCCGGGTCGGCGAGCGCCGCGGGGGCACAGAACTCGGCGTGCAGTGCGGCCAGTTCGGCGGGCGCGGGGACGTCACAGCCCTCGGCGTCGTGCAGCGGGCAGAGCAGGCCGTAGTCGGGCAGCCGCGCCGGGGCGGGCGCGGCGGGGGCCGGGCCGACCGGGGCGACGCCGGGCAGCGGGGGCCGCAACAGGGCGGGCGAGAAGGAGTCGAGGGCGCAGAGCTCGGCGGTCTCGGCGCGCAGGCAGGCGGCGCTCACCTCACCGCCCGCGCCGAGGAGTTCGTCGATCCGGTCGGCGACCCTGGGGGTGACCCGGCGGGCCCCGTGCTCGATCTTGCTGACCGCGGTGTGGTCGTAGCCGATCCCGGCGCCGAGCTGCGCCTGGGTGAGGCCGGCCCGGCGCCGCCAGTGCCGCAGCCGGGCTCCGAACTCCCGCCAGGCGCCTCGGCCCTGGCCGGTCGGCGGTGCCGGAATCCCCGCCGAAGGGGCCACTCGGTTCCGCTCCACGGCTGCCTCCCCGGGGGCGTGGCGCCGTCCCCGGCCGATCGCGGGGCCCGCCGACGATTCCAGTGGTTCCGACAACTCCGCCGGCTCCGGCGGCTCGGATGACACCGGCGACTCCGGCGACTCCGATGACCAGGACGGTACTCGATGGCCACCCGCGCCGTACATGACGTGGTCTCAACCACTCGACGAAAACCGCAGCTTGACGCAAAGCCGAGCGGCGGGCTTGACGGAATTTGCCAACCCTATGCATCGCCCGCACCATCCATTGACCCGAGCATGACGCCATGTGAGGGTTCGGGCACCCGAGCGCGGACGGCCCGCACGGCCGTCCCCCGGACGCGGCCTGCGGTGCGCCACCTGCCCATGCCGTCCGCGGTCGAGGACCCCCACATGCGAGGAGCCTCGATGCAACGCAGAGTTTCCACCGGCCGGTTGCTCACCACGGCGACCGCCCTGACCGTACTGGCCGGCCTGATCGCCGCCACCGCGGGGCCGGCCACCGCCGCACCCAGCCCCTCCCCGGCACCGCCGCGCGCCCTGGCCGCCGCCGTCAACGCCGCCGACGCCGCTGCCGCGGCCGGCCTGGACGCCCTGGCCAAGGGCCCCGGCGAGACCTACGAACGCAAGGCCGTCACCCCCTGGGTCGGCGGCCTCTACTCCGTCGCGTACGAGCGCAGCTACCGCGGCCTGCCGGTGGTCGGCGGCGACGCGGTGGTGCTCGCCGACGGGCAGGGCAAGGTCCGCGGCCTGCAGTCCGCCGCCACCGGCCCGGTCGGCGGCTCCGTCACCCCGCGGATCGGCGCGGACCAGGCGGAGAGGACCGCCCGCACCCAGCTGCCCGCCGTGGACGCCATGGCGTCGAACCGGCTGGTCGTCCGGGTCAAGGACGGCAGCGGCGGCCGGCTCGCCTGGGAGACCGTGCTGAGCGGCCACCGGGGGAACGCCCCGAGCCGGCTGCACGTCTTCGTGGACGCCGCGACCGGCGAGGTCATCGACCACTACGACGAGGTCCACGCCGGCACCGTCACCAGCAAGTGGAACGGCCCGGCCCCGGTCACCATCAGCACCACCGGCTCGGGCGGCTCGTACTCGCTGCGCGACCCGAACCGGCCCGGCCTGACCTGCTCCGACTACAGCACCGGCCAGGTGTTCTCCAAGTCCAGCGACTCCTGGGGCAACGGCAGCCCGTCCACCAAGGAGACCGGCTGCGGCGACGCGATGTTCGCGGCCCAGAAGGAATGGGACATGCTCCGCGACTGGCTGGGTCGCAACGGGCACAACGGCAACGGCGGCAGCTGGCCGGTGAAGGTCGGCCTCAACGACGTCAACGCCTACTGGGACGGCAGCTCGATATCCGTCGGCCACAGCCAGGCCAACGAGTGGATCGCCTCCATCGACGTGGTCGGCCACGAGTTCGGCCACGGCATCGACCAGTACACCCCGGGTGGCGCCAACAACGAGTCCGGCCTGGGCGAGGCCACCGGCGACATCATGGGCGCCCTCACCGAGGCCTACGCCAACGAGCCCGCGCCGTACGACAGCCCGGACTACACCGTCGGCGAGATGATCAACCTGGTCGGCAGCGGGCCGATCCGCAACATGTCCGACCCCTCGCAGGTCAACAACGACCCGAACTGCTACTCCTCCTCCATCCCGAACACCGAGGAGCACGCGGCGGCCGGTCCGCTGAACCACTGGTTCTACCTGCTGGCCGAGGGCTCCAACCCGGGCGGCGGCAAGCCCGCCAGCCCGACCTGCAACAACTCGACGGTCACCGGCGTCGGGATCAAGGACGCCGGCCGGGTCTTCTACGGCGGCATGCTGCTCAAGACCAGCGGCATGACCTACAAGCGCTACCGCACCGCCACCCTGACGGCGGCGAAGAACCTGGACCCGTCCTGCACCTTCTTCAACCGGGCCAAGGCCGCCTGGGACGCGGTCAGCGTGCCCGCGCAGAGCGGTGACCCGACCTGCACGCCGTCCGGCACCAACGACTTCTCGCTGTCGCTCGGCCCGGCGTCCGGCTCGGTCCAGCCCGGCTCCACGACCACGGCGACGGTCGGCACCGCCCTCACCTCGGGCACCGCGCAGTCCGTCAACCTGAGCGTCTCCGGCGCCCCCGCCGGGGTCACCGCGACGGTCAGCCCCTCGTCCGTGCAGACCGGTTCGTCCGCCACGCTGACCCTGTCGGCCTCCTCGGGCGCCCCGGCCGGGACGTACGTGATCACCGTCACCGGCACCGCCGGCCCGGCCACCCACACCGCCCAGTACATCCTGACCGTCGGCGGCGGAGGCACCCCCGGCGGGCCCGCACCCGACATCGACGTCGCCAAGGTCCAGGCCCACCTGTCGCAGCTGAACAGCATCGCCAACCAGAACGGCGGCAACCGTCGGGCGGGCACCGCCGGGCACAGCCAGTCGGTGGCGTACCTCAAGGCCAAACTGCAGGCCGCCGGATACACCGTCAGCGAGCAGACCTGCACCTCCTGCACCTACCGGTCCGACAACCTGATCGCCGACTGGCCCGGCGGCCCCGCCGACCAGGTCACCATGTTCGGCGCCCACCTGGACAGCGTCGGCGCCGGCCCCGGCATCAACGACAACGGCTCCGGCTCGGCCACCCTGCTGGAGAACGCCCTGGTGCTCGCCCAGCAGAACCCGTCGCTGACCCGGCACGTCCGGTTCGCCTGGTGGACCGGCGAGGAGCAGGGCCTCCAGGGCTCCCAGTACTACGTCGGCCGGCTCGGCTCGAGCCAGCGCTCCGCGATCAAGGCCTACTACAACTTCGACATGGTCGGCTCCCCCAACGCCGGCTACTTCATCAACAACATCTCCTCCTCGGCCTCCGCACCGATGAAGGCCTACTGGGACTCGCTCAACCTCCAGCCGGAGGAGAACGTCGAGGGCCAGGGCCGCTCGGACGACTACTCCTTCCAGCAGGCCGGCGTCCCCACCTCCGGCTACGCCGCCGGCGCCGACGCCGTCAAGACCTCGGCACAGGCCGCCAAGTGGGGCGGAACGGGCGGCCGTTCGTACGACTCCTGCTACCACCAGTCCTGCGACACCACGAGCAACGTCGACGCGACGGTGCTCAACCGCAGCGCCGACGGCGTGGCCTACACCATCTGGAAGACCTCGGTCGGCGGCAGCACGCCCGCCAACGACTTCTCCCTCGCGGTGAACCCGGCCACCGCCACCGTCAAGCCCGGTGACAGCGCCGCGGCGACGGTCGACACCGCCACCACCACCGGCTCGGCCCAGACCGTCAACCTGACCGCCTCGGGCGCCCCGACCGGCGTCACCGTCTCCTTCAGTCCGTCCTCGGTGCAGTCCGGCGGCTCCGCGACGGTCACCCTCGCGACCACCGCCGCCACCCCGGCCGGCACCTACAGCATCACCCTCACCGGGACCGGCACCGCCACCCACAGCACCAGCTTCTCCCTGGTCGTGGGCGACGGGAACCCCAACCCCGGCGGCACCTGGACGCCCGGCACCACCTACAAGGCGGGCGACACCGTGACCTACAACGGGGTCACCTACGTCTGCCTCCAGGGCCACACCGCCCAGGTCGGCTGGGAGCCGCCGATCGTCCCGGCCCTGTGGCAGCCGGTGTGACCGGGGCGCCCTGAGGCCGTCGTCACCTGACGCCCTGTGAAGCCGCTGCGCCGCGGTCCGTCGAGGGGGACGGACCGCGGCGCAGCCGTGTGCGGGGAGGGCGGGGCCGGGCCCTCAGCCGGGGTGGAAGGCGACCCGGACGGAGGAGTCGAAGGGCAGGATCAGCCCGTTGCCGGTCTCCCAGGTCCAGTCGCGCGGGATCAGGAACATCCGGCCGCCGGAGTGGGCCAGCAGCCGCAGGCCCTCGTAGCGGTACCGGAACCGCGCCCCCTGCTCCACGTCGGGCAGCACCGTCTCCCGCACCCCCGCCCACCCCAGGTGCAGGCGCTCCGAGGTGTCGAGGACGACCGCCGGACGCCGGTAGAGGTGCTGGGCGAGCTGCTCGGCGTCCGCCGTCCCCTTCTGCTGGGCGTAGCCGTCGACCGCCCAGTACGAGCAGAGCACGATGATCGCCACGCTGATGCCCAGCGCCGCGCGCTCCCCGGTCAGCGGGTAGTCCGCGCCGGTACCGCGCACGTACATCAGCCGGGCCAGCACCCCGAGCAGCAGCGCGCCGCCGATCAGCAGCGGGGTGCCCATGGGGCCGGCGTCGATCACTTCGAAACCGGCCAGGAGGCCGAACAGCAGCAGCGGGACGACCAGCGCGGTGACGGCCAGGCAGACCCACCGGAGGGCTCGGATGCCGGCCCCGTCCCTGCCCCCCTCGCCGCCGACCGCCCTGGTCGCGAGGTGGTAGCCCAGCGCACCGAGCAGCGCACCGCACAGCGCCACCCCGGCCGGGACGTAGAGCGCGGGGGAACTGCGCAGCAGCAGGTCCTGGGTGGCGAAGCCGATCGTGCCGGCGTCGATGCCGAAGTAGCTGTAGAGCGAACTGGTGTAGGCGTAGCCGAAGAAGAAGAGCAGCGCGGTGAGGAGGGTGGTCGGGGCGACCCAGGTGGCGAGCTTGGCGATCCAGTCGGTCCAGGGCTTGACCTCCGGCTGCTTGACCTCCGGCTGCTTCGGCTCGGCCGGGGCCTCCTCCTCGGCAGGGCTCAGGGGTTGCTCCCGGCGCCTGTGGAGGCACCGCCGTTGTCCGGGGTACCGCCGTTGTCCGGGGTACCGCCGTTGTCCGGGGTACCGCCGTTGTCCGGGGTACCGCCGTTGTCGGGGGTGATGATCGCCACGGTGCCCATGGCCTGGATCCGCTCGCTGGCGCCGTCGACCGTGACCGTGAGGCAGATCGTGCGCTTCTTCGTGCCCGGCTGCCAGGCCGGAAGGGTGAACGTGACGTCCTTGCCCACACCGTCGGTCACCGGGACCGACTGCGAGTCGGGATGGGTGGCGTACCGCGAACTGCCGCAGTCCGCCACCTTGCTGACCGTCGCCTGGAAACTGGTCTTCGCCGTGAAGGACAGCGTGATCCGGGCGGTGTTGTCCGTGCCCTGGACGTTAGCCGACGGCTCGCCGGCCGTCCGGAACCCGCCCTGGTTCCCGGTGTCCCTGGTCCGCTGGTCGTCCGGCTGCCCCTGAGCGGTGGTCTCGCCGTTCTGTCCGGCTTGGGTCGCCGAGCCGGAGTCGCCGCCACCACCGCCGCAGGCCACCAGGGCCGGTACGAACAGGACGGCCGCCAGCCACCGGGCCGCTCGACCGCTCCTGCCGCCTCCGATGTGCCGGGTCCCGGGCATGCGTTCTCCCATCCGCGCAGCGAGCAGGGCCGGTTGGCCCCGCCGCACGGTACCCGTTCGCATACGGCGGGCCGGTCCGCCACGCGGGCCCCGGCCCGGCCCGCCACCCGGTCGGCGCAACCCGGTCGACCCTCGGCCTGGCATAGAGTCTGAACGGACGAACCGTCAGCAGGCCGTCAGCGGAGTGGCAGGACGGCAGGCCCGCAGCAACCCGGAAGGAACCCACCCGTGAGCACGGACACCCGCCCGGTACCGGAGCTGGCCCCCGAGGCCGTCGAGCAGTGGCGGGCCGAGGAGGCCGAACTCGTCGAGTTGCTGGCCCGGGCGCAGCACGTCGTCGGCGGCGTCGCCGCGTTCCGGCTCGGCCCGACGCCCACCGTCCTGGTCACCGACCCGGCGGCGGTGCAGCACGTCCTGGGCCGCCACCCGGACCGGTACGTCAAGCGCTCGCACCGCGCCCGGATGCTCGTCGGGGACGGCGTGCTGTCCGCCACCGGGGACGCCTGGAAGCGCCAACGGCGCTTGCTGCAATCGCAGTTCACCGGCACCGGGATGCGCAGGTACGAGCAGCGGATCGCGGCGGCGGCGCGCCGGACCGCCGAGCGCTGGGAGGGGTACCGGCGCAGCGGGGAGACCTTCGACGTGGGCGAGGAGATGCGCCGCTTCGCCCTGGACACGGTCTGGCGGGCGCTCACCGGGCTGCCGCTGGACGATCGCACGGACCGCGAACTCCGCGCGGTGGAGCGGGTGGTGGCCGCCATGCCGAAACTGCCGACCGACGCGGCGGACGCCCGGGACGCGGTCGCCGAGGACCTGGCGCTGGTCGACGCCGTGGCACACGCCGCGATCGAGGCGGCGCGGTCGGCCGGTCCGGTGGAGGAGCCGGGCGTGCTCCGGGTCCTGCTGGACGCAGGCGGGCAATTCCCCGAGTACACCGACCGGTTGATCCGCGACGAGCTCGTCACGCTGCTCGTCGCCGGACACGAGACCACGGCCACCACCCTGACCTGGCTCTTCCTGCTCCTCGACCGCCACCCCGAGGCCCGGACAGCCGACCCGCAGGCCCTGGTGAGCGAGACGCTGCGGCTCTACCCCTCCGCCTGGCTGCTCCCCCGGCACGCCGCCGAGGACGACGTCATCGCCGGCCACCACATCGCCGCCGGAACGGACGTGCTGGTCTGCCCGTACCTCACCCACCGCGACCCGGCCCTGTGGCCCGACCCCGAGCGCTTCGACCCGACCCGCTTCGCCCCGGGCTCGGACCGCCCCGGCCACCTCGGCGCCTACCTCCCCTTCGGCCTCGGCGCCCGCGCCTGCCTGGGCACCCAGTTCGCCCTCCGGGAGACCACCGCCCTGCTGGAACTCCTGCTGCCGATGGGCGAGTTGGAGTTCCGCGCCAAACCGGCGGGCGCCGCCTACAGCATCACCGTACGACCGGCCGGGCCGACGCCCGCGGTCCTGCGCTGACCGCCCCGGGAATGTGCGCGGGCCTCGGTGTCACAACGCCGCGTCGAGATCCGTCGGGACAGTGACAGCACCGCTGATCGCACCGATCACCCCGATCGCGCCGATCACCCTGCTGACGCTGATCACCCTGCCGGCACCGATCACGATGATCCCGCCGCTCCCGAGAGGAACACGATGTCGACCACCCGATCGATCACCACCGAGATCCCGCAGCGCCCCCGCATGACCCAGGACCCGGTCCAGCTCATCCCCGAACTCGCCGAGGTCTCGGCCGCGTTGTTCAAGGCCACCGGCAACCGCTCGGTGCCCCGCGCCACCATCAGCCTGGTCCAGCTGCGTGCCGGCCAGATCGCCGGGAACACCTACCTGACCGTCCTGCACACCGGCTTCCTCCGCAAGGCCGGCGAGAGCGAGGAGCGGATCACCTCGGTGGCCTCCTGGCAGGACTCGACGTACTTCACCGCCCCCGAGCGCGCCGCGCTCGCCCTCGCCGAGGCCGCCCTCCAGCCCAACCCGCACGGCGAACGCGTCTCCGACGCGCTGTACGCCGAGGTCTCCGAGCACTACGACGAGAAGTCCCTCGCCACCCTGATGGTCGCCATCGGCCAGGTCAACTTCTTCACCGCCATCGCCCTCATCGCCAAGCCCGTCCCGGGCCGCTCCTTCACCGACCCCTGGGCCTGACACCCCAGCGCCGTACCGGACGACCCGCCAGGCACCCGCGCCCGGCGGGTCGTCCCGCTGCCGTCCGATCACCCCGATCCGCTTAGGCTGGTCCGCGCCCGAACGGATGCACGAACCGGCCGGCCGGGCCGCGGACCGGAAGCCGGAGGGGGCGGGTCCGCGCGACACGAAGCACCGCGAAGCACCACGAAGTCCACAGGGGGGACGTAGACATGCGCGAGGAGCAGGAGCCCGACGGGCACGACCGGCACGACGGGCACGCCGCGTACGACGGGTATGGCGGGCACGCCGCGTACCACGGGTATGGCGGGTACGACGGGTACGACGAACTCGACGAGAACCAGGTCGGGTTCGAGAGCGCGGACGAGGACGAAGCCCCGCGCCGCTCGGGCGCTCGGCGGGCCGTGCTGGTGGCGGCAGGTGGGGTGTTCGCCGCGCTGCTCGCGGTCGGCGGGTACGGCGCCTACAACGTGATGAACGCCGTGACCGGCGGGGCCTCCTCGGGCGGAAGCGGCCAACAGGGGTCCGACAGCGCGGCGAAGGCCCCGCAGGAGCCGCCGACCGCCGCGCAGGCCGAGACGGTGGCGAAGGACTTCCTGGCAGCCTGGGGCCGCGGGGACATGACGGCCGCCTCCGCCCTCACCGACCAGCCGGACACCGCCCGCGCCGCGCTGGCCGTGTTCCACGAGAACGTGCCGGCCCGCTCACTCGCACTGACCGGGACGGGCGCGGCGCCGTCCGGCGCAGGCCCGGCGTCGTCCGGCGCAGGCCCGGCGTCGTCCGGCGCCCCGAGCGGGCCGTCGCTCGGCTTCCGGGTGAAGGCCGAGTTCGAGGGCGCGACGGGCGCCTGGGAGTACGACAGCGCGCTCAGCGTCGTCCGCGCCCAGGACGGCCGGGCCGTCGTCCACTGGGCGCCGACCGTGATCCACCCCCACCTCGGCCCGGGCCGGACGATCGCCGTGCAGCCGCTGCCCGACCCGGTGTCCAAGCCGACCGACCGCAACGGCAAGCCGCTCGAGGGCTTCCCGTCGCTGAACGCCGTGCTGCCCCAGCTCGCGCCCGCCGGCGGCGCGACCGCCGTCACCGGACGGGCCGTCGTGCTCGCGGGCGGCTCCGGGAAGGATCCCGAGCAGCTGTTCGTGCTGACCCCGCCGAGCGCGCCGCAGGTCAAGCTCACCCTGGACGCCGACCTCCAGCAGGTCGCCGAGGAGGCCGTCAAGCAGCAGTCGGCGGGCGGCAAACCGGCCTCGCTGGTAGCCGTCCAGCCGAGCACCGGCCACATCCTCGCGATGGCCTACTCGCCGAGCGGGTTCAACCGCGCCGTCGCGGGCGGCCAGCCGCCCGGCTCCACGATGAAGGTCATCACCTCGGCCGCCCTACTGGAGGCCGGGGTATCCCCGGACACCCCGGCGCCGTGCAAGGACACCACCTACTCCCCGCGTGCCTGGCACAACGACGAGCCCGGCGACTTCCCCTCGTACACACTCACCGACGACTTCATCCACTCCTGCAACACCGGCTTCATCGACAAGGGCCTGGAGAAGCTGCAGCCCGGCACACTCACCAAGGTCGCCCGCGACCAGTTCGGCCTCAGCCTGGAATGGCACATCGGCATCCCGAGCCGGGACGCCACCATCCCGCTGCCCGGCACCAAGGACGAGGCCGCCGCCGAGTACATCGGCCAGGGCCAGATCCAGGTCAACTCGCTGCTGATGGCCTCGGTCGCCGCCACCGTGCAGAGCGGAACGTTCCGCCAGCCCGTCCTGCGGGAGGACGCCAAGCGCGCCACGGCGCCCGGGAAGCTGCCCGCCGACGTCGCCCGCGACCTGCGCACGATGATGGCCAAGACCGCCACCCAGGGCACCGCCCGCGCCCCGATGTCCGGCCTGTCCGGCCAGATCGGCGCCAAGACCGGCACCGTCGAAGCCGGCAGCCAGGCCACCAACAGCTGGTTCATCGCCTACCGCGGCGACCTCGCCGTCGCCGCCGAGGTCGAAGGCGGCGGCCACGGCAACAGCGCGGCCGGCGTGGCGGCGGCCCAGGTCCTGAAGGCCGGCGGCAAGGGCTGACGGCTGTCCCCGCCGACCGCGGCCACGCGGCCGGCGGGGGCCGAACCCTCTCAAGGAGCTCGGGCATGGGAATGACCCTGCGGCGCTACCCCCGTGCCGCCACCGTCCTGGCAGCCCACGCCCGCCACGCCGGCGACCTGCCGCCGACCGTCGAGCACTACTGCCTCGTCGCCGCGCCGGCACTGCACCTGGCCGCCGAATCCGCCGAGTACTCCGGCTGCACCGAGTCAGAGCGCGACACGACCCTCGCCGCCCACCTCTCGCTCCTCGACCGCGAGGACTGGTACCGGACGGCCCGCACCGCCCTGACCGCGCGGAACACGTGGCTCCTCTGGTTCGCGGACTTCAGCGGCTCTCGGCTGCGCCTCCGGGTGTTCGAGGACTGGAAGTCGGCGGCCGACGGGGCCGGGGAGGAAGGCTGATGGCCGTGGCAGGGGTTCGGGAAGAGCCCGAGCTGATCGATCCCACCGTCCGGTTGCGGGCGTCGTTCTTGGCGGCGGTGGCCGAGTACCGCGCGGATCGCGGCCACCCCCTCCCGTGGTTCGTCACCGATGTCGACCCGTCGGCGTTGACCGACACCGCCGCTTTCGGCACCTACGTCGCCCGGGTGCTCGCCGAACGCACCGAGGCCGGCGCACGCCGGGACGCGGGTGTGCCGATGACGACGCTGTGGTGGGCCGACGGCGACGAGTTGCTGGGCAGGATCGCGATCCGGCACCGGCTGACCCCGAACCTGGCGCGGGTCGGCGGCCACATCGGCTACGACGTGCGGCCGGGCGCCCGGCGCAAGGGGCACGCGACCGCGATGCTCGCCGCCGCCCTGCCGGTCGCCGCCGCACTCGGCATCACGGAGGCGCTGCTGACCTGCGACGAGGCGAACCCCGCGTCCCGGCACGTGATCGAGGCCAACGGGGGCCGCCTCACCGGCACGGACGGCGGCAAGCTCCGCTACCTGGTGCCGACGGCCTGACTCCCTCACACCCCCGAAGCGGCCGGTTACGGGCGAGGGTGTCGAGGGGGCGGCAGCGGGCTGTGTTCAGGACGGGTCCTCGCCGCGGATCAGCGTCAGGGCGGGCCGCAGCGGTGTGTGGTCCGCCTCCTGCTCCGCCATCAGTTCGGCCAGCATCCGGGCGCCCATTTCGCGGAACCGGGCCTTGCGCTCCTCGTCGGCCTCCTCCTCGCCCGGGTAGAAGGCCAGGTGGACAGCGCCGTTCTCCCCGTCCCAGCTGTAGCTGCGGTACGGGGGCAACGGCTCGTGGTCGTGTCCGCACTCGCACTCGTGCTCGTGATCGTGCTCGCCCGTCATGGGGAACCTCCGGTGCTCGTCGTCGAGGTGGCCTCTCATGGGTAACGAGCCCGCCCCGGGAAGGGCGCGCGGCGTGTCAGCTGCCGGCGATGCGGAAGACCGGGCACCCCGCCCGCAGGGGGAGGTCGGCCTGAGGCCGGCGAGACGTCAGCGGGAGGTCAGTCGGAGTTCTCCCGAGTCCAGGTTCCGGCTCGGGTGCGCCATCGGGGTCCGTCATCGGGTCCGTCATCGGGTAACTCTCCAGTGTGAGTCGGTGCTGATCGCTGACAGAATGCCCCCCATGCCCTCCTCCCTCCGTACGGACCCGGCTCCTTCAGCCTCCCCTCTCGCCGAGGCCCGGCTGCGCGGCGTCGCGGCCAACCCGGGTGCGCCGTCCGGAGTCCTGCTGCGCCTGCTGGACCCGTCGGCGCGCTCGGCGTGGACGGTCCTGTGCGAGGGACGCGCCCTTCCGGCGGAGGTCGTCGAGGCGGTGCTCGTGCACCCCCAGCGGGCGGTGCGCGCCGCGTTCGCCCGCAACCGGTACGTGGCACCCGCGCAGCGCGGCCGGCTCGTCGACGATCCCGACGCGCTGGTCCGCCAAAGGCTGGCGGGCGGACCGCGTCCACGGTTCGGCGCCCTCGAGGCACTGCCCGACGACGTGTTGGAAGCCCTGATGACCGCGCGGGACGACGACCGCCCGGACCAGCTGCTGACCGCCGCCGAGATCGCCACCGAGCTGGTGTGCTCCGAGCAGATCCCGCAGTCCTTCCGGCGCGGGCTGATTCGTCACCCGAACCCCGAGCTGCGGGCGAAGGCCGCCGGCCTGTGGCTGTCGCTCACCACCGAGCAGCGCGACGCGCTGCTGGCCGACCCGGTGCCCGCCGTGGCCGAGGCCGCGCGCCTGAGCAGCCGGAATCTGGACCCGGAGGCGATGGAAGCGGACCTGCCGGACCGCGACTGCCATGGCCGGAACATGATCCTCTTCAACTACGCCGTCTCCCCCGCGATGGCGCAACGGTGCCTCGCGGCGGGCCGTGACCTGCAGTCGCTGGCCCAGAACCCCCACACGCCCGTCGAGTTCCTCCCCCGCCTCGCCCGCGAACCCGATCCGGAGGTGCGCGCGCGTGTCGCCGCCCGGGCCGACACGGACCCGGCGCTGCTCGCCGAGTTGGCGCAGGATCCGGAGGACACCGTACGGATCCGGGCCGTGCTGCACCCGCTCCCCCGCACCTGGCCGGAGCGACGCGCCATCGACCGGGTCGTCGGCCGGCCGGCCGAGCAGGTCGGCCCGGTCCGCGAGATGTTCCAGGAGCCGGAGACGAGCTGGTACGAGGCGTGCGCGGTCTCCCCGGAACCGGTCCTCCGGCGGGTCGCCGCGACCTGCGCGCGGCTGCCGCAGGAGCTGGTGCACCGTCTGGCCGAGGACGCCGACCCGGACGTGCGCCACCTCCTGGCCTACAACCACCCGCTGGCCCCGCCCGCGACCGTCCTCGATGCCTTCATCGCCACACCCCGGCAGCGCCCCTACCTGCTCACCCTGTCCCGGCTCCCCCGCACCGGGCTCACGCACCTCCTCGAACACGAGGACGCCGAGGTCCGCGCCCTGGCCGCCGCCGACGCCGGCCTCGCGCAGCCGCCCGTCCGGCACCTGGCCGACCCGGATCCACGCGTCCGACGGGCCGCGGCGGCGAACCCGCTCCTGCCCCTCGACCTGGTCGAGTCGACCCTGAACGCGTCGTTCCTGGACGCATCGATCCTGGACGATTCTCTTCCGGGGGCGTCGGATTCGGCCGACCCGGACCTCGTCGAGGGCGCGTCCGCCAACCCGGCCCTGTCCGCCGAACGCCTCCATGCGCTGCTCGACCGCGGCGGCCTGCCGAGGGTCGGCGGCGAATAGACTGCCGCACCATGTTCGAGTACCACGGGTGGATCAACGTTCTGGAAACCGCCGAAGCCGAGGACGACGACATCACTCTCGTCGACGCCCGCCTGCGGGAGATCGCCGACGGCATCCAGCGCCGGATCGACGAACTCGCCGACCCGTACCTCCTCGACCTGCGGTGGATGAACGGCGCGCTCTTCCTCCACCTCGGCGGCCAACCGAACCACCGGAACCCGGACATCCTCGACCTCTTCCGCGAGGTCGGCGAGCGCGCGCCCGGGTCGTACGGCCTGCTGCACGTGCGCGACGACGAGGACCGCGCTCACGAGAACGACGTCCGTGTCCTCAGGATGGTCCGCGGCCGGGTCACCGAGCACACCGAGCCGCTGCTGTCGCCGTGCGTCCCGGTGCTGGAGGACCCGTTCGAAGGCTGAGCGGTTGCCCGTCCCCTTTCGGTGGCCCGTCCCCGTTCGGTTGGCCGTCCCCGTTCGGTTGGCCGTCCCCGTTCGGTTGGCCGTCCCGTGGCCTCTCCGCACGCAGTGGCCCTCCTCCCCTCATGGTCCCTCAGTAGTCGGGCAGGTCGAAGACCGTGGCGGCACGGAAGGCCGCGTCCATCTCCGGCCCGGGCCGGTCGAAACCCGGCCCGCCCACGGCGGACGCGCCGTCGCCTCCGTAGAGGGTGGCGGTCAGTTCGAGGATGGCCTGGTTGGCCGCCACGTGGTCGCGCAGCCGCCGCTCGTAGGCGGGGTAGGCGGTCCTGTGGTCGCCGTCCGCCGTGTGCAGTTCCCCGGCCAGGACGTAGGCGGCGGTCAGGGCCACGCTGGTGCCCTGGCCGGTGAACGGGGAGCAACAGTAGCCTGCGTCGCCGAGCAGGGCGACACGGTCGTTGGACCAGCGGTCCATCCGGATCTGGGCGACGACGTCGTAGTGGAAGGCCTCCGTCTCCCACATCCCCCGGAGGAATCGCGGCATCTCCCAGCCCAGGTGGGCGCAGCGCTCGGCGACCACCCGGCACTGCGCGGCGCGGTCGCGCGGCAGCATGCGGTCGAGCGGTTGGTCGGAGGCGAAGCCGGCGAAGACCCGCAGCTCGGTGTTGTCTCGGACGGTCATCACCAGGCAGTCCCAGCCGGTGTCGGACTGCTGGATGACCTCCCAGCGGTCGAGGCCGAGGTGGTTGGGAACGCTCCAGCCGGCGACGTACGTGCCGATGGGGTGCAGGTAGTCGGCTTCGGGGCCGAAGACGAGACGGCGGGTGTTCGAGTACAGGCCGTCGGCGCCCACGACCAGGTCGAAGGACTGCTCGGTGCCGCTGCGGAACCGGACCTGGACGCCGTCCCCGTACTGCACGAGGGTGTCGATCGAGTCGTCGAACCGGTACTCGACGCCCGGTCCGGCCGCTCCCGCGATCAGCTCCGCGAGTTCGTCCCGCAGGATCTCCACGTCGGGGCCGCCGACCGGGCCGCCACTGGCCTGTGGCGGGCCACCCACAGGACACGGACAGACTGTTCACAGCACCGGCACGCCACCGGCAGGGCGCTGACAGGTCGTCGTCAGCGGAAGCCGGAAGCCCCTGAAGGGAGGGCAGTTGGCACCCCGCCCGCACGCCACCCCGCCAGAGGTCACCGTCGGCCGCCGGGGCGAACCCGCCATCCGTGACCCTGCCCGGCGGGGCGACCGGCGGCGGTGCGATCATCCTCGGATGCGCGCGATCGACGAACTGACCGAAGTGGACGATCCGGCGTGGCCGGAGCTGGCGGAGGTGCTCGCGGCGGGCCCGGTGTCCGCCCGGGTGCTGCCCGCCGACCGCGAGGAGGGGCGCCGCTGTCTGCTGCAGTTGCAGGTCACGGCACGCTCCACGCTCGGCGCCCTGGTACTGAACACCGGCGGGCTGCTCCTGGACCACGGCTGGGTGCGTGTCTTCGGCGGCGGCCCGGCCGCGGACGGCGGCCTGCCGAGCCTGGGACGGGTCAACCGCTTCCCCGCCGCGTTCGACCCGGCCTGGCAGCCGGCCGCCGGCCTGGTCGTCGGTCATGACGTCGTGGGCGGCGTCTTCGCGCTCAACGGCCACGATTCGGCCGCCGCGGGCCGCCCGGGGCTGCCGGGGCAGATGACCTACTTCGCCCCGGACACGCTGGAGTGGGAGGCCCTGGACATGGGCCACTCCGCGTGGGTCTCCTGGCTCCTCTCGGGCCACCCGGAGGCCTTCTACGACGCCCTGCGCCGGCCCGGCTGGCGCGCGGAGGCCGAGGAACTCGCCCTGTCCCAGGGGATCGCGGTGTTCCCGTTCCTGTGGTCGGAGGAGGCGCAGACGGACCCGTCCGCCACGTCCCGGCGAGCGGTTCCGATGCGCGAAGTCCTCGGGGTGGCGGCCGACTTCGCGCGTCGGCTGGGGCCGGGCGACCCCGGGTTCCTCGGCGAGGTGTAGGGCGGCCCGGGCATCGGATGGCGTAGTACTTCTCGCGCCGCCCATGGGTGTTGAGAAGACTGACCAGCGTGTCCTCCACCGTGAACGCCGGAACCTCCCGCCACGAGCAGGTCCTTGTCGGCGCGCTGCGGGCGAGGGCCTCGCGCGGCGCGCTGACCGCCGAGGCCGTGGTCCTCGCCCAGGGGCGCCTCCAGACCCCGTCCCCCTGGCCGACCGGCATGCCCCGCCGAGGCAACGGCGGCGCATGCTTCCCCAACGCGTCGCGCATCGCCGGTAGATCACCCGCCCTGGCGTACGTCGAGGGCTACGTGATCGAGGACGACGGCACCGTCTCCCGCCACGCCTGGTGCGCCGACGAGCACGGCCACGCCCTCGACCCGACCTGGCCCGACGGACGCGCCCGCGCCTACGCGGGCATCGGCATGGCCCTGGCCTGGGTCACCGCCGTCCAACGGCGCACCTGCACCCAGACGCGCTTCCCCGGCGTCCTGGACGCCGCCGTCCAGCACACCAGGGACGCCGACCGGGTCCTGACCTACGGAATTCCGCCGGAGGCACTCCTCACCCTCGGCCGCGACCTGCCGGAAGGAGCGCCGCACCACCCGTGGGAGGCCCGGCTGCCCGACCTGGTCGCCTGACGAGCCCAGCGGCTGCGCCGGTAGGCTTCCGCAGCAGTGCCGTCGACGGGGAGGAAACGGACCATGCTCGGCTGGTGGATCGGCATCACGGAACTGGGGCCTCAGGAATACGACCACGCCGCCCGTGAGGAGCGCAGTGCGGCCCTCCTCGCGAAGTGGGAGATCGGGGTGGCAGGGCTCGACTGGGTCCAGGAGCTGGTGGCCGCGGGCAAGGCCGAGCAGCTGCTGCGCGGCGGCTACCCGAACCGCTACAGCGCCCGCGCCGAACACGTCCTGCCGCTGCTCACCGCCGGCACGGTGCCCGGCGCCGGTACCGGGCCGTTCTCCCGGGTCCTCACCGTGGAGACGCATCCGGAGCGGATCGCCGCGTGCCCGGCCGACCGGCTGTTGACGATCGAGGCCTGGGACCAGTCCTGAGGGCCCCCGTCCGTTCTCGAGTGCGCGTGCTCGGGTGACGCCCCGAGGGGACGTCACCCGACTTTCCAGGCAGCGGAGTTCCCGTGCCGGCAGCGGGCTGAGCGGGACGTAGCGGGTGGCGGGGTCATCGCAGGGAGGACCCCGCCGGGTGCTCTCAGCCCGCGATGCCCGCGGTGCCCGCGAGCCGTTGCGCCACCGCGGCCGGGCTCGGCATCGCCGCGATTTCGGCGCTGACCTCGCGGGCTGTCCCGGCCAGGGCGGTGTCGGTGAGGAGGCGGTTCAGCAGGGCCGGGCCGATCTCCTCGGCGCCCGCGCTGAGGCCGGCGCCGCGGTCGCGGACCGCGTGGGCGTTGATGTAGCGGTCGGAGCCGTCGGGCAGGGCGAGTTGCGGGATGCCCGCGTCGAGGGCGGCGAGTGCGGTGCCGCTGCCGCCGTGGTGGATCGCGGCGGCGCAGGTGTCGAGCAGGGCCCGCCAGGGCACCCAGCCGTACGGGTGGACGTTGTCGGGCAGGGTGCCGAGGGCGGCGAGGTCGAGTTCGCCGGTGGCCAGGACGAAGTCGGCGTCGACGTCGGCGGCAGCCGCGATCACCCGCTCGATCCTGGTCAGGCCGTCGGTCTTGGGCGGTACGGTGCCGAGCGTGACGGCGACGCGCGGGCGGTGGGCGGGTGCGGCCAGGGTTTCGGGGAGGGCGCCTTCGCCGTTGTAGGCGACGGGCCGCAGCGTGCAGCCGTACCGTTCGCCCCCGGCCGTGCTCGGCGGGGCGAGGTCGAGGGTGGCGGCCGGCTGGGGCAGCGGGTCGGCTCCGTGCCGGGTGAAGGTGTCCGTCATCTCCGCGAGCATCAGTTCGCGCAGCCTGGGGGTGCGGACGAAGCCCAGGTCGTGTTGGACGGCGGGCACGCCCAGGGTGGTCGCCGCGAGGAGGGCCACCGGGAACAGGTACTCATAGACCACCAGGTCCGGCCGCCACTGCGCAGCGAGTTCGACGGCGGCGTCGGCCACCGTGCTGTTGACGTGGGCGGCCAGCGGGACGAAGGCCTCGCGGTCGGCCGCGTTGGTCTCGACGACCCGCCGCATCAGGTCGGGCCGCCGGGTGCGGCCGGCCTCCCGGATCTCCCGGCGCCAGTCCACGCCCGGGGCGAGTGGCAGGTACGGCAGCCCGGACGCGGCGACCGGCTCGCCGCCGTCCATCGAGGCCACCGCGACCTCGTGGCCGAGTTCGCGCATCGCCCGGGCCAGCGGGACCAGCGGGAAGAGATGGCCGACGCCGGGTGCGCCGGCGAACAGTACACGCATCGAAGAACCTCGGTAAGTGACGATCGGGATCAGCCGGCGGCGCGGTGCAGGGCGGCTTCCATGCCGTTCAGCACCGCGTTGCAGTCGCGCTGCAGGGTGTCGGCGTCGACGGCGCTGAGCAGGTAGACCCCGAGCCAGTTGCGCGACCCCGCGAAGGGGTCGAAGGCGGGTACCGGCTGTCCGGCCGGCATGGCGAAGGCGGGGACGGCTTCGATGGTGCTGCCCGGGGACAGCAGGCTCTGCCAGTCCACGGCCTGCGGGTTCCAGACCGGCCGGGTGCGCCAGGGCACTCCGGACGCGTCGGCCGGGACGACGGCCACCGAGGCGGCGGCCCGGATCCCGTCGGTGGGCATGGCCTCGGGGTAGTCGACCCGCTCGCCCAGCAGCTGCCGGACCAGCATGCCGATCGGGTCGAACCCGAACACCTCGTGGACCTGCCGGGTCGTCAGCAGTCCACCGAAGCGGGCCGCGGTCTCGATGACCACCAGCTCGCCGTCCTTCATCAGCTTGAGCTCGGTGTGGGTGCCGCAGTTCTCCAGCCCGAGCGCGTCGACGGCCTGCCGCGACACCTCCTCGATCCGGCGCTGCAGCGGTACCGCCATGACGGAGGGCGAGGTGCTGGCCACCTCGACGAAGGAGGGGACGGTCGGCAGTTTGGCGGTGATGGCCAGCGGACGGTAGACGCCGTCCGCGACGATCCCCTCCACGCTCACGTAGTCGCCGTAGCCGGGCTTCTCGTACCAGCCGTCGGTGGAGCCCTGGGCGATCTCCTCGACCAGCCGGTCCCGGTCGGTGTCCGGGGCGTAGAGCTCGTTCATGCCGACCCGGCTGCCGGCCTGGAGTCCGCGCTCGATCTCGCCCCACGCGGGGGCGGCGTCCGCGGCCGACTCCAGCACGATCTGGGCGACCGAGCCGGCGCCCCAGGCCGGCTTGAGCAGCAGCGGGGGCGTGAACTCGGCGAGCGCGGCGTCCAGGTCCGCGAGGCTGTCGACCCGGCGGAACCCGGGGATCGGCACCCCGGCGGCGGCCCACGCCTCCCGCATCAGCCGCTTGTCCCGAGCGCGGACGATCCCCTCGCCCGCGCCGGCCAGGCCGAGCCGTCTGGCGGCGTGCGCGACGGCCAGCACCGCGAACTCCGAGAGCGTGAGCACCGCGTCGGCCCCGATGGCCTTCGCGTGCTCCACGATCAGTTCGACCAGTTCGTCGCCGCGCGGCGCCTCGGCCACCGTTTCGATGCCGGTACAGCTGGGCCGCCACACCTCCTCGGCGGTGGTGGGCAGCGGCGCCAGCGCGAGGACGTGCAGTTCCCCGCAGGCGGCGATGCGCGGGAAGGCGTACTCGAGCGGGGCTCCGCCCTTGACGTAGACGTACAGGATCCGGTTCAACGTGCTTTCTCCTGAGGGAAGTTCACTCGGCCCGGGGCGGTGTCCGGCCCGGGGCGCGCTCGGCCGGCGCCGTCGCGCGGCGCGGCGGTGGCGTCGAGCGTGGTCGCGCACGGCCGCGCCGCACACGGCGGCGTCGTTCGCGGCCGCATCGCGCACGGCCACGTCGTTCGCGGCCGGTGTCAAGCCGGCGGTGTCAGCCGGCGGTGTGGAAGGGGCGCAGCTGCAGCAGGTTGATCTGGTCGCCCTCGATCGCCCACTCGATGTCGACCGGGTCGGCGTAGCTCTCGTCGGGCGAGAAGTGCGACTGCAGCAGTCGGCTGATCAGGGCGAGCCGGCCCACGAGGTCCTTGGTCGCGGCGTCCAGGTCGGTGGCGGCGGTGCCCAGCGAGACCGTACGACTGCCGCCCTCCATGGTGTTGCAGAGGTACTGGAGCGGGGCGCCCTCGCCGGTGACCACCTCGGTCACCGAGCGCGGCGAGATGTTGAGGTAGACACTGCGGAAGTCCTGCGGGCTCAGCGGGTTGCAGGTGACGAGGACGCCGCCGACGGTGGCGCCGACCTGCTCCTGGACGACCACCGCCATCCGGCAGTGTTCCAGCGGGATACCCGCCTGGTGCCGCAGCCGTACGGCGCGCGGCGACACCAGCGAGGCCCACACCTCCCGGACCGCGTCGAGGACCGCGTCCGTGCCGCTGACGTGCGCGACCGACTCGTAGAGTCCGGCGGCGGAGAAGCCGGACAGGTCCTCGGCGTTGGAGGAACTGCGGACGACAAGCTCGGATGCGCCGTACAGGTGCCGGTCGAGCGCCCGGTCGATCTCGGTGCGGATCGGGTCGGGCAGCGGGGTGGTGCGGATCAGCCGCTGCGCCTCGAGGCACAGCTCGTCGGCTGCCGAAGTACCGTGCCGGAGCGCGGAGTCGAGCCGGTCGAGGGCGTTCCGGAGCTCCGTCGAGGAGTCGAGGAAGCGCTGCTGGAGGGAGAACGGCAGCACGATGCCGCGCGGCACCTGGGCGTGCTCCTTGACCAGGCGTAGCGCCGACTCGGTCAGTTCGGTGTCGTCCGCGTCCTCGGGGAGGCCGAGTTGCCGGGCGAGGTAGCGCAGCAGGTTGTCCCGGGGCGGGCGCGGCACGCGGTAGAAGCCGAGCCAGCGCGGTGAGCCGTGCTGCAGCAGGTGGGTGAGTTCGCCGAGGTTGGCGGCCTTGGTGCCGAACCGGACGTGGTCGCCTGCGCGCAGTTCGGTCAGCGGGGTGATGGGGGTGGGCGTGAGGTCGGGCCGGTCCACGGTGACGCGTTCGGCCTGCGACGCCGGCGTCGGCCGGTCGCCGTCGGGGCGCGGTGGCGCGGGTTCGAGGTGGAGGTCGGTGCCGTCGGCGTCGACCCGGTAGCGGACCCATTCACCGGCGAGCCCGGCCCGTTCGATCCGGTCGGCGGCTCCGATGCCGACCGAATTGGGGATCCGCCACCCGGTGGCCATCACGTTGATGTGGGAGAGCGGGGTGGTGTGCTCGGTGTGGATGATGCCGGACACCCGGGGGACGTCCTCCGGGACCCGGGGCATCACCACGATGTCGTGCCACCGCAGCGGCTCGACGTCGGCCCGGTACTCCTCCTCCGAGCGGAACACCCGCAGCCGCCCGTGGGCCTCCCCGGTGTTCAGCGGCACGAACGCGGCCGTGGAGTAGAGCTCGTGGGACAGGACGCGCGGTATCTCGGTCTCCGGGATCCCGGCGACGTAGCCCTCCTGCCGGTGGTTGGCCGGCTTGAGGAGCAGCGGCAGCGACGGGTCGATGTGGTCGCGCACCCGGTGGTAGAAGAAGCGCAGCATGTCCTGGGACATGGTGTCGACGTCGACGGTCTCCAGGGACAGGAAGGGGCCGACTGCTCGGCTGTTCTCCTGCGTACTGCTCTGCTGCGTACTGCTCTCCTGCGTACCGCTGCGGGTGTGCAGGGCGAGGGTGCCGAGATAGAAACGGCGGCCCGGATTCCGGTAGACATCGTCATTGAACGAATCAAGCCCGCGGGCGAGTTCGTCGATCGACATGCCGAGTATCTCGCACGCGATGTAGCGGACATGGAGAGTTCCGTCCGCGCTGTCGATGAAGTGGAGCACCTCGTCGGTGCGGTCGAACACGATCTTCACATAGGGGTAGCCGCCGACGTTGCCGGCGAGCTGGGAGAACTCCTGGATGGTGAGCTTTTCGCCAGCGAGGCGGGTCCGCGTGGTCGCTTCGTTGCGATCCGAACGGGTCATGCGCACAGTTCAGCCATTCGTCATCGTGTACACGATCGGTGTGCACCAGGTCAGAAGGTGGTACGGCTAAACACACACTGCCATCAAATCCGAACTTCTGACGAATAGTCAGGCGAGATCAAGCCACTGCGCGTTGTTTCGGCCACAAACACTTCGCCGCGGAAAGCATGACTGCACGTCGAACTGTGGCAGGGGTCACAAGATAAAGACATCCGGCCGATCGAAGGGCTTGAAATACGCCCGAAATGTTGATTCCTGCACGACCTCCGGCGTCGAAGGCGGCCCCATCCGACACCCTGTCATGTCCAGCACCATATTGGCGGGCCCGCAAGGGATCGGTCAGGCCGCGAACTGTCCGTAAAGCGCCTCGAGCGCCGCTCCGAGGCGGGCAGGAGCGGGCGGGCATTACTGCTTGACAGGGTGCGTAATACTGTAACGCGCGCGGCCCGGGACGGCGGTGGAGCGGGCGGCGCGGCCTCCTCTTCCAGCAGCTCGGAGCACGACATGCACGCCTTCCTCGACCATCCGGGGCCGCTGGCCTTCGCACACCGGGGCGGCGACCTCGGGCATCCCGAGAACTCGCTGGCGGCCTTCGAGGCCGCCGTCGCGCTCGGGTACCGCTACCTGGAGACGGATGTGCACGCCACCGGGGACGGCGTCCTGGTGGCGTTCCACGACTCCCGGCTCGACCGGGTCACCGACCGCACGGGGGCGGTGGCGGAGCTGCCCTGGGAGAGCGTCAGGCAGGCCCGGATCGGGGGGACCGAGCCGGTGCCACTGCTGGAGGACCTGCTCGGTGCGTTCCCCGAGGCCCGCTTCAACATCGACGTCAAGGCGGTGCCGGCCATCGCGCCGCTGGTCGAGGCGGTCCGCCGGACCGATGCCTGGGACCGGGTCTGCGTCGGCGGCTTCTCCGACAGCCGGCTGGCCGCCGTCCGCGCCGCCGCCGGCCCCCGGCTGGCCACCTCGCTCGGCCCGCGCGAGGTGGCCCGGCTGCGGCTGCGCTCGCTCGCCGGGCCGCTGGTGCGGGGGGGCGGGGCGCCGTTCGCCGGAGTGTGCGCGCAGGTGCCCGAGCGGCACCGGGGCGTGCGGGTGGTCGACCGGGCCTTCGTCCGGGCCGCCCACCGCCTCGGCCTGCAGGTCCACGTCTGGACTGTGGACGATCCCACACGGATCAGGGCTCTCCTCGACCTCGGTGTGGATGGCATCATGGCCGATCGCATCGACGTCCTGCGGGACGTCCTCGGCGAGCGCGGCTGCTGGACGGACGGCAGTACCGGCTCCAGCACGGTGATGGGGACCCCATGAGCACCACGAACTCCGCGACGCACCCGCCGGACGATCCACCGACCGCCCCGGAGACCGGCCAGGCAGGTGCCCCGGCAGCCGGCCAGGCCGATTCCCCGGCAACCGCCACCGCCGCCACCGCCGCCACGGCCGCCACGGCCGCCGACGGACAGGCGCTGCGGCGGATGCAGTTCGGCTGGTACATCAACGACTGGGCCAACGCCGCCTTCTCGGCGACCGTCCTGACGGTATTCCTCGGGCCGTACCTCACCACGGTGGCCAAGAACGCCGCCGACGCGTCCGGCGACGTGCACCCGCTCGGCCTGTCGATACGCGCGGGCTCGTACTTCCCGTACACGGTCTCCTTCTCCGTGCTGCTCTCGGTCGCGGTGATGCTGCTCACCGGCACGGTCGCGGACCGCACCGGGCGGCACAAGGAGCTGATGTGCGGCTTCGCGTACGTCGGCGCGCTCGCCACCATGGGCATGTTCTTCCTCGACGGCGACCGCTACCTGCTCGGTGGCGCGCTGCTGGTCGTCGCCAACATCGCGTACGCGGTGTCGGTCGCACTGTCCTACGCCTACCTCCCCGGCCTCGCCGCCCCGAACGAGCGCGACGCGGTCTCCTCCAAGGGCTGGGCGTACGGCTACGCGGGCGGCGGGCTGCTGCTGATCGCCAACCTGGCGCTGTTCGAGGGCCACGACGCGCTCGGCCTGTCCTCCGGCACCGCCGTGCGGATCTGCCTGGCCTCGGCCGGGCTGTGGTGGGCGCTGTTCACGATCGTCCCGCTGCTGCGGCTGCCCTCCCGGGCCGGGGTGACACCCGAACGGGCCGCGGCCAGGGCCGCCGAGAAGGCCGACGAGCCCGCCGCGGGCAGTCTGCGCGAACTCGGCCGCACCCTCAAGGGCATGCGCAAGCACCCGCTCACGCTGCTCTACCTCGCCGCCTTCCTCTGCTACAACGACGGCATCCAGACCGTCGTCTCCCAGGCCTCGCTCTACGGCAGCGAGGAACTCGGCATGGAACAGACCTCTCTGGTCACCGCCGTGCTCCTGGTCCAGGTCGTGGCGATCTGCGGCGCCCTGCTGCTCGGCCGGATCGCCCAGCGGTACGGCGCCAAGCGGACCATTCTCGGCTCCCTCGTCGGCTGGGTCGTCACCCTCGCCCTCGGGTACTTCATGCCCGCCCACCAGCCCGCCTGGTTCTACGCCCTGGCCTGCATGATCGGCCTGGTGCTCGGTGGCAGCCAGGCACTCTCCCGCTCGCTCTTCTCCCACCTCATCCCGGCCGGGCGGGAGGCCGAGTACTTCAGCGTCTACAAGGTCAGCGACCGCGGCACCAGCTGGATGGGACCGCTGGTGTTCGGCCTCGCGTACCAGCTCACCGGCAGCTACCGGTCGGCAATCATCTCGCTGCTGGTGTTCTTCGTGATCGGCTTCGCGGTGCTCGTCAAGGTCCCGGTCCGCCGCGCCATCGAGGCCGTCGGCAACCCGGTGCCCGAGCGGCTCTGACAGGCGGGGCCCTGTCGCTCGTCGGTCAGGAGAGCAGGAGGGCCCGGTCCCAACCCGGCGGTACGGGCGTCGACGCCGCCAACAGGGCCAGCAGTACGCCCGCGGCACCGTCGAGCAACCCGGGAGCCGCCGAGCCGCCCGATCCGTACCGGTCGCCCGAGAGGTCGATCAGGCGGGCCGCCACGTCGCGGACCGCCGGTCGGAAGGCCGGGTCCGCGGTGTC
This sequence comes from Kitasatospora sp. NPDC051164, assembly GCF_044455625.1. NCBI lineage: Bacteria > Bacillati > Actinomycetota > Actinomycetes > Kitasatosporales > Streptomycetaceae > Kitasatospora > Kitasatospora sp. NPDC051164. The sequence continues at coordinate 171,368 of NZ_JBITFB010000021.1, forward strand.
CCGGGCGAAGCGGAGGGTGATCAGCAGCAGGCCGGCCAGGCCGGGACAGAGCCCCGGCCGCAGGTCGATCCGGCGCAGCTCGGGCGGACGGCGCAGCGCGGCCAGCAGGGTCTCGCGGCCGAGGTCGCGCAGGGTCGCGTCGTCGAGGGCGGTGCCGGCCAGCCAGAGCGCTCGGGCGATGCCCGGACCGCCGTGGCACCAGGAGGCGGGCAGAGGCTGCCGGTCGGAGCCTGATGGGCCCGAGCCGTGGCGCGAGGCCTGGTGCGAGACCTGGTGCAAGGCCTGGTCCGCGCCGTGGTGCGAGACCTGGTGCGAGGCCTGGTCCGCGCCTTCGGCCAAGGCCCAGTCCGGGCCCCAGTCGTCGTCCCGGCGGTGCACCAGGAGGCGGTCCACCGCCCGGTGGACCGCCTCGACCTGCCCCGGCACCTCGACGCCCGCCGACAGCGCCAGCGCGAGCAGGGCCAGCGGACCGGCCGGACCGTGCGCCATCCCTGGCGACTCGCCCGGGAACGCCGCCACCTGACGGCCGAGCACGGTCAGAACCGTCTCCAGCCGGGCGACGGCGGCTGGGTCTTCCGGGTGGTCGAGGAGGACGGCGCCGAGTCCGGTCAGGCCGGAGCCCAGGTCGAGTGCGCGACGACGGTCAAGGGTGTGCAGGTCGACGGTGCGCAGGTCAACGGTGTACCGGTCGACGGTGCGCAGGTCAACGGTGTACCGGTCGACGGTGCGCCAGTCCACGCCGAGCGTGTCCGGACCACCCGACCGCTCCGGTCCGAACAGGTCCGGGTACCCGAGCCGACCCGCCGCGAAGGCGAGTCCGCCGAGGCCGCCGAGCAGTCCCGGGGCCCGTCCACGCATCCGTTCCGCGCCTCGGACCGCCGCCTCCAGGTGGCCGGCGGCCATCGCGTGCCAGCCCTCGCCGGGGCGGCAGAGGTCGAGCTGGTGGTAGGCGAGGGCGAGGCCCGCGCCGCCGGCCGCGAGGTCGGGCCGGACCGCCCGGGGTGTCGCGCGCGGTCGGCCGGCGATGGTGTCGACCAGTTGCCGGGCCGTGTCCGCCGTGGGGCCGTCGAGCAGGACGGCCCAGGGGGTGTCGCAGCCGTCGCCGGTCATGGGCCCCCTGTGCTCGGTCCTCCTGCGTTCAGTCCCTGCCTTCGGTCCCTGCCTTCGGTCCCTGCGTTCGGTCCTGCGTTCAGTCCCTGTGTTCGGTCCCCCGGTGTGTGGTGGGTGCTGTGAGGCGCCGTCGGCGGTTCTCACAGCACCACGGGGGTCGACCGTCAGTCGACCGGGCTCAGACAGATCTCGGTGGGCAGGTAGCTGCGGTGGCCGGTGTCGCAGCACATCATCGGCTCCAGCGGCTGCTCCTCGGTCTCGGGCAGTTCCTGCAGCTCCAGGACGGTGCTCTCCATCGTCATTCCCCCTTTCCGGGGCTCGGGTGGTGGTGCGGGTCCGCGGCCGGCCGGTCGACCAGCCACGATCGGGGGCCGCCGTGGCTGCGGCGGAGCAGGAGGTCGAGCACTCCGCCGTAGCCCACGTTGTAGGCGGCGGTGACCTCGCGGAGGGTGTCGTCGGGGATCAGGTACCGGCCGTCGCGACGTGCGGCGCGCAGGGCGATGCCGTGGACGAGGTCGTCGGCCCGGGCCCGGTGGCGGTCGTCGCCGGTGGCGGCGTCCAGGTCGAGGAGCAGCTCGGCGTTGCCCGCCAGGCCGTGGCAGGTGCCGGGGCCGAGGCGGTGGCGGTCGCGGTGCACGGCGAGGGCGGCGCCCTGGGCGTGGGCGAGGTGGCGCTGGTCGCCGGTCTCCTGCCCCAGCCTCAGCAGGAAGGTGCCGATGCCCGAGGAGCCGTGGCACCAGTAGTTCAGGCCCGGACGGTCGATGCGGCCGGGGCCCTTGGGCCAGTACGCGGCGCCGTCGCGCCAGTCGGTGAGCGCGCACAGGGCCTCGCCGCCGCCGAGCGCGATGTCGGTCAGCTCGGGCTGCCGCAGGTCGCGGCCGGCGGCCAGCAGGAAGGCCGCGTTGCCCGCGACGCCGTGGGCGAAGCCGTAGTGGGTGGAGCCGGCCAGTTCGGCACGGAACTCCGGGCCGAGCGGCCAGTCCACCCCGGTGCGGGATTTCAGCAGGTGCAGCAGCCCGTCCGCGCACTCCTGGGCCCGGTCGGCGAAGCGCCGGTCGCCGGTGCGGCGCCACAGGTGGAGTTGTGCGAGCCCGGCACCGGCGAGGCCGTGGCACACGTCGGTGCTGCCGGAGTCGAGCGGGATGCGCAGGGCGTAGGCGAGGGCGCGGTCGGCGAGGCGCCGGTCGTCCAGGGCGGTGGCGGCGTCGTGCAGGGCCCAGGCGGTGCCGGAGCGGCCGAAGTGGAGGCCGGGCAGGATCCGCCCGGGCTCGGTGAGCCGTCCGTCCAGCCAGTCGGCGGCCGTGCGCAGCGTGGGCCGGGCGCCCTCGAATCCGCAGCGGACGGCCCGGGCGAGGACGGCGAGCACCCCGGCCGCGCCGAGTTGCACGTTGCAGGGGTCGCCGTCCGGCAGGGAGCGCGGGGCCGGCCAGAGGTACTCGGCGGAGGGGGTCATGGTGGCGGCGAGGTGGGCGAGGCCGTCCTCGATCAGCCGCGTGGCGGTCGGCGGCTCGGTGAGGTGCTCGCGGCCGGCCGGGTGCAGCCCGGTGTGCAGGTAGGACTCCGCGCGGGGCAGTGTCCAGCGCTGTGGCGCCTCCGCCGTGAGCCCGGTGACCAGGGGCGCAAGGGCGTGCAGCGCGGGCAGGTCCGGGGCGGCGGCGACCAGGGCGGCGGCGACCAGGGCGGCGAGCCGTTCGCCGGGCGGCCGGGCCGGTGTGCCGTCGTCGGCGAGTACGGGGCTGATGCCGCTGGTGACGTGCAGCAGGGTCGCGCCGAGACTGAAGCAGTCCGCCTCGGGGCCGGGCGCGGGCGCCGGGCGGAGCGCGGGACCACCGCCCCGTCGTGCCGCGGCACCGAGGTACGCGGGGTCGAGGTACGCGGGGTCGGTGAAGCCGCGGGTGCCCGCCGGGTGGGTGTCGGAGCCGAACCGGACGCGAGCTCCAGGTCGACCAGGACCGGCCGCTCCTCCGGGGTCACGAGGACGTTGCCGGGCTTGAAGTCACGCAGGACCAGCCCGGCGGCGTGCACCTCCCCGATCAGCCGGACGAGCGCGCGGGCGAGCCCGAGGGCCGCCGCGACGGGGATCCGGCCGTCGCCCCGCTCCAGGTGCTCGGCGGTCCACTGCTGCAGGTTCCGGCCCGGGACCAGGTCCTCGACCAGGAAGAGGTGCCCGCCGGACTCGAACAGCTCCCGCACCCGGGGGGTGATGCCCCGGGGCGCGAGTTCGTCCAGGATCGCCGCCTCGTGGCGCAGCCGGTCGCGGGCGTCCCGGCCGTCCGGGTCGGCGCCGACGTGCGGCCGGGCCTCCTTGAGCAGGACCGTCTCGCCGCTGCGGGTGTCCTCGGCGCGGTAGACCCCACCGCGATTGGAGTGCCGGATCGCCTCCTTGACCAGGCACCGCCCGGCCAGCAGGACCGGCTCGCCCCGGCGGCGGGGCGCGGCCGCCCGCGTCGCCTGCGCGGCCGTCGCGGACTCCGCGGCCGTCGCCGACTCCTCGGCCGGCTGCACGGCCGACTGCACGACCGGCTGCACGGCGGGCGCCGGTTCCGGCCGGGCGAACGGGTCCTCGGCCCAAGGGGGCGGCGAGAACCAGGGGTTGCGCTGGTCGGTGCTGAGGCTCCCGTCCGGCGCCACCAGCCGGCCCTCGTAGAACCCCTCGTCGTTGAGCGCCCGGGAGCGGACGAAGCACCCGTAGCGGTAGTGCACCACGCTGTCCGGCCGGTAGCGGCGGTCGGACAGGATCGCGGGGCCTGGCAGGCCGACGGTCGCCTCGTGCAACTCCTCGGCGATGAATTGGAGTTGGTCGTCATCGGCAGGGTAGGCGGTGAGGAACTTGCCGGACTGCCCGCGAGGCGCCCGGGTGCCGGTCGGTTCGGCCGTGACCCTCGGCCCGGCCGCGAACTTGAAGGCGCACCCGCGCGTGACGAGCACCCGACCGGCCCGCTCCAACACTTGCGGCGCCGAGGCCAGGGTCGCCGACACGTGGAGCTTCCAGCCCTGCCGGCGCGGCAGGTGGCCCGGCGGGGTCACGGTCCACCACGGCTCGAGGTGGCGTACGCGCCAGCCGGCGGCTTGATCGGATGGCGTCAGGAATTCCGCGAGAATGGACCGGTAGGGCAAGGTCACACGGCGAAGCTAGCAACGGCGAAATCGCCAACACAAGGGTGCTGCAAGGGATTTGGTAAGTCATAGAAGAGGATCTCCCGACTATCGCGGCCCGTGCTCCACGGGATCGGCTGCCCCGAACAGCCGCGTGCCTCCGTGCGCGCACTGTCCGACCCTGCCGCCAGCGCGGACACATGATCGACCGCGCCCCACTGCCACCCGGCCTCCGCCCGCTGTTCCCCGCCGGGTCCGCCGAGCGGTCCACCCTGTCCATGCCCCTGCCACCGGGCCGGCTGATCGTCCCGGCCTGCGGCGACGACAGCGCCCCGGTCATGTGGCTGAGCAGCGGCATGGCACCCGCCTCGTCCAAGTCGGCTTCGACGTCCTGCGATTGAGCACAACGGCCCAGCCGGCCGACCTGGACGAGGCCCTGCCGGTCGCGGCCGAGCACGTCGCGTTCTGCCCCGACAACATCTTCCGGGGCACCGAGAGCCTGACCGACTACGCGCCGGAGCCCGTCATCGAGAACTGCTGCTCGTTCTGGTGGAACTGACGGTGTTCAACGGAACCGGCGCGGCGGCCCGTTGCGTCCGCCAGTTCCAGTGTCAGCAGCCGATGTAGCGCATCGTGACGCTGGTGAAGTGCGTGCCCGAGGGGGCGTAGAGGGTGATGGCCCGGGACTTGCCTTTGCCGCCCGCCCAATCGCTGTCCACGACACCTCCGTTGGACAGGTTGCCGCGCACGAACGGACAGCGGCCGTCCGCCTTGGTGTCGTGCACCGTCCCGACGACCTTGGTGTTGTAGTTGCACCACTTCCCGTTCGCGTAGCCCTCGGCGGAGCTGACGCTCCAGTTCTGGGTGCAGGAGTCGGCGGCCGGAGCGGCATGGGCGCCCGCGACCGGGAACAGCAGCGAGCCGAGCGTCAGAGCGGCGACGGCGGCTCCGGGGACGGCGAGGCGGCGAATGGACATGGCGGTACCTCCAGACAGGGCGTTCACGGTGAACATCCGAGCCGGAGGCGGCCTCAGGACGCACGGCAGAACCCACACGCCACCCGCCCCCGACGGTCCGCCGAGCCTGACGCACCTGAACGGGCACCGTCAACGGCGCCGCCGGGCGCACGGCAGCGCACACCGTCCCCGGCGCACCAGAACGATCCGCGCACCCCATGGGCCTGCCCCGCACCACGGGGACGACGCCCGGAGGTCGATCGCCCGAGCGAGTGCGGATCGGGAGTTCGAGACGCGCCTACCCGGGGGTGGCTGACGGGTCGTCCGGGGTGTCGGCGGCGGGTTCGGCGCCGGTCCAGCCCTGGTTGGCGTCGACGGTGCTGAGAGGGGCGACGGAGGTCGGCCCGGCGGTGCCGAAGGCAGCGCAGACGGGGTCGGCGGTGTCGACGGTGACGAGGGGGTCGCGCAGGCTGGTGTCGAGTTTGGTGTAGAGGAGGAGAGTGCCGCCGGTGGTCTGGGCCGGGGTGCCGGGTTGGACGGTCACCGGATGCTGCCAGCGCCAGGCGCCCCAGGTGAGGGTGACGGCGGTGTCGGCGGGCTTGCCGTCGGGGCGGGCGAGCAGGGCGTAGACCTGGCCCTGGTAGGCGTGGTCGTACTGGTAGACCCAGTGGGTGCGGGCGTCGCAGCCGGAGCCGGCGGCCGGCCAGGGCGGGGGTACCGGCGGCGGGACGACCACGACGGTCGGCAGCGCCCGGGACGGCGTGGACTGCGGGTCGGCCGTGGCCGACGGGGTGCCGCGCGGGAGCTGGAGGCCCGTCAGCAGACCGGCGGTGAGGCCGACGACGAGTGCGGCGGCCGCGGTGGCGGGGCGCGAGGACCACCAGCGCGGGGCGGACGGTAACGGGGCAGGGCGCGCGGATCGGTACGGCCGTACGGTGGCCGGACCGTCGGGCGGGCTGTCGGGCCGGCCGTCCGGAGGGCTGTCGGGCCGGCTGCTTGCCGGGCTGTCGGGCGGTCCGTCCGGAGGGCTGTCGGACGGGGGCACGGGCTCCCCCAGTGCGTCGCGGACGCGCTCCCAGTGCTCGCGCCACGGCGCGGTGTCGGTCTCGCCGCAGGCTTCCAGGAACGCCTCGACCGTGGTCCAGGTCGGCAGATCGACCCCACCGGCGGCCTCCGAGAGGACCGTCGTCGAGCGGTGGACCCGTCGGCTCATGGCGGCGAAGGTCGGGGTGCCGGCCCGCTCGCGCAGGGTGCGCAGCCGCAGGGCGAACTCCGCGACCGGCCCCGCGTCGGGGTCCAGGCTCCGTTGTCTGCGGCCCACCCGCGCCCTCCCCCGTGCTGCGACTTCGCGCCGATTGATTGTCCGAACGAGATTGTCCGCACCGTCTCGCTTGGTGACCAGGGGTTGATCGTTTTCCGTAATTGTTTGTCCGAGTCCCGATGGTGTTGGCCACGACCGACCGGCCCGCCAGTGTGGTGGGCGCACCGGGACCGCCGGACTCACAGGTGCACCACCAACCCCGTCCACCCGAACCGGCTGACCCGGCTGACCCGGCTGACCCGGCTGACCCGGCTGACCCGGCTGACCCGGCTGACCCGGCTGACCCGGCTGACCCGGCTGACCCGGCTGACCAACCGTCCACCCCTTCGGGAACCCGTCCATCCTCCGGGAAACCGTCCACCCCTCCGGGAGACCGCATGAAACCCATCGCACACTGGCTCGGGCGCGTCGTCGCCGCACTGACCGTCCTCGCGGGCGGGCTCGTGGCGTTCGCCGCTCCCGCCTCGGCCGCCACGATCTGCGGCAACTCGCCCGTCCCGCCCGGCCAGGTGATCACCGCCGAGCGCACGAGCAACAGCTGCGGCGGCTACCTGGAACTCACCGTCCAGCCGCCGTACAACGGCGTCAACATCTGCGGCGACTCCCCGATCCCGGCCGGTTACGTGATCACCTCGGAGTCGACCGGCAACGGCTGCGGCGGCCACCTCGTCGCCGTGATCAACATCGCCGCCTCGCGCATGGGCATCTGTATGGACTCCCCCATCCCGCCGGGCTACGTGATCCTGTCCGAGCAGCAGACGAACAGCTGCGGCGGCCGCATGGGCGGGTACATCAGCAACGAGCTCTTCCCCGGCATCAACGTCTGCGCCGACTCCACCGTCCCGGCGGGCTGGGTGATCACCTCCGAGTACCAGACCAACAGCTGCGGCGGGCACCTCGGCGAGGTCATCAACGTGCCGTTCCCGGGCATCAACACCTGTGGCGACTCGCCGATCCCGCCCGGCTACGTGATCACCTCCGCATACCAAACCAACGGCTGCGGCGGGCACCTGGGCGAAATCATCACCAACAACCTCTTCAACGGCATCAACGTGTGCGCCAACTCGGCGCTCCCGGCCGGGTGGTGGGTCTCCTCGATGTACACCACCAACGGCTGCGGCGGCTACCTGGCCGAGATCCTGCAGCACTGACGCAGCACGCTGACGCAGCACCGACGCTGACGCGTCCCCCTGAACCCCCGGCCCCGGTCGCCCGCACCCCCGCAGAGCGGCCGGGGCCGGGTCATGCGCGCGGCCGACCAGGTATGGACAGTCCGGGGCCCTGCCGATCGGCACCCTTCACCGGCCCGCAGGCTGCGGAAATGTGCCGATCGGCAACTGCCGGGCGGCCGTGGTGGGGTGGCACGCTGAGGGACATCGGAGGCCGCCACCGGGTGGCCCGAAGGAGGTCCTGCCATGCCTGCCGTGCCCGCCACCGCGTCCTCGTCCGCGCCCTCGTCGATCGCCGTCATTCCCTCGCCCATGGGCGCCGGCTACACCCACCGCACCCTGCGCCGAAGGCCCCGCGCTACACCGGGGTCGAAGCGGCCGCCGCCGTCGATCGGGTGGCGTCCAGGGCTCAGCGCACTCGGCCGTCCCAGGTCCACCCGTCGGCCGGCCGGCGCGGGTGGCCCGGGAGGGCGGTACAGCTGGTGCACCACAGCAGGGGTGTCGGCATGGCCGTGGCCGGTCGGCGCCTCCGGGAACAGCCCGGCCACGGCCGAGCCCGCGAGGTGCTCGGGTGGCTGCCAGCCGAGCCCGAAGGCCCCGGCCAGGTCCCAGCCGTGGACCAGGGGTTCGACCACCCCCATGGCCGCGAAGCCCGGACCACTCGATGCGCCCCAGGGTGCCAGGCCATGGCGTCCGGCAGGGTGCCCCGCACAGTGGCGGCAAGCAGGCCGGCGACGATGCGCCACCCGTCGCCGGTCGCCGGTCACCACAGGGTGTGTGCCTGCCCTCCGCCGGGGCGGCCCGGGAGCCGGGGTGGAACGGCGACGCGGGCGAGTTCCTCCCAGGTGGCGTAGCCCTCGGCAAGATGCAGCAGAACCAGCGCGGCGGCGTGGGCGTCGTACGCCGCGCGGTGCCGACTGCCCGGGATCCCGGCGGTGTCGACGGGCAGGGCGGCGAGCAGCGCGTCGAGGGTGTGCCGCGGCAGGTCGGGGCGGCGGGCCCGGGCGAGGCGGAGGGTGTCGAGCACTCCGGCGGGCGACCAGCCGGGCAGGTGTCGCGCGAGGACACGGTGGTCGACGGTGGCGTTGTGCGCGGCGATCCACCGACCGTCGAGGTCGGCACGGACCTGCTCGGCGATCTGCGGCCAGGCAGGGGCCGAGGCGACGTCCCAGTCGGTGATCCGGTGGACCCTGGTGGCCATCGGGCTGATCGGGACCGGCGGCCGGACGAGGGCCGACTTGGTGGCGACGGCGTGGACACGCCCACGGACGACGGGCACGGCGGCGAGTTCGACCAGGTCGGGCGGCGTCGCGCCGTTGCCCTCGGTGTCGACGACGAGGAGGGACGGCCAGGTCGAGAAGTCCACGGAGGTGACGCTACCGAAGTCGCTGCCGAAGTTCTCCTGACTAGGTCATGAACTGTCATCAGCGATCGGCTCCTGCGCTCGAAGCCGAGCTACCGGCCCCCACCCCGTCCGGTCACGGCATCAAGGACGCCTGGAACCTCTCGAAGAGGTCGCGCAGCTCGGCCGTCTCGATCGGGTCGACCTCCAGCTGCAGGTGACACACGGTGTCGTCGCCGTTGGGGGTCAGGAACGCGAAGAACGCGAACCCGTCGTCGACAGGAATGCCGCGCAGGCTGAGCGGATTGTTGCGGCCGAGGGTCACTGCGACCGAGAAGGCAGTGGCGGACGACAGGTGGGAGAGCACGCGTGCGGCGAAGTCAACGGCCTCCCCGTCGGGAAGGAAGGCGGTGTAGTCGGCCGTCAGTGTCGAGCACCAGTCGGCGGTGACCCGCCAGCTGTCCCCGCCGGTTCGGGCGAGTTCCACCCAGGCCTCGCCACCGCCGAGGCGTATCTGCGGTTGTTCCGCCATCGCGCGCTCCGATCGTGGTGCCTCCGAAGGTCCGGATCCTATCGGGACCGCGCTTCTGGCGATCCGTCGGGCTCGGCCGCCCGCTGGGCCCGGCGGGTGGGGCGGCTCGCGGCGCTGGTGGGCTTCAACCCGCAGCGCGAGGGCTTTCGCCGGCCGTTCGACGTCTACCTGATGGGGGCGGGCGCCGGTGACGAGCACATCTTCGAGGCCGAGCACGGGGACGAGGAGGAGATCGAGGCCCTCCTCGGCTTCCGGCCGGTGCAGGCCGTCAAGGTCAGCGCGGGCTGCAACGGTCGGATCGACCACGTCGCCACGGCCCTGCTGACCGCCGCCGTCCTGGACGTCATCGGTGGCGTCTGCAAGGCCGAACTGGCTGGAGGGCAGGAGGCGGTGATCGCAGGGCTCCCCGGTCTGCTGGGCATCGCCGACGACGGGTGGGACACCGCCCTGGTCACGGCCGGGTTCCTGCGCGCCTGGGCGGAGCGGCCGGGGTTCCGGCTCGTCAAGTAGCAGCGCGCACTACCGCACCGCCCGCATATTCATGCACTCAGCAGCGAGCCTTGAGACGGCGTTGACCATGCCGCAATGACTGATGTATTCAGTACTCTGCAAATCCATTCAATGAACGCAGAGAGGACCGACCGGCCATGCAGACTGCAACACCGCGCGGCTTCCGGGCCATCACGGCGAACCTGGGCCTCAAGGACGTCGAGGACGACTTCGCGGCGATCATCTCCGAGGTGCCCTGCCGATCGGCGGCCGTCTTCACCCAATCCCGCTTCGCCGGCCCGAGCGTCATCCTCAGCCGCGCGGCAGCCACACTCCACCACAGCCGCGGAATGGTCGTCCTGGCCCGCAACGCCAACGTCGCCACCGGGCGGGCCGGGGCGGAGAACGCCGCCGAAGTACGCCGCCGGGTCGCCGAGATCGCCGGCGTCTCGCCGGACGAACTCGTCATCGGCTCCACGGGCATGATCGGGCGCCCGTACCCCATGGAGAGCATCCGTGCCGGACTCAACGCCATGACCTGGCCGTTCCCCGAGGCCGACTACCGGGCGGCCGCCAAGGCGATCATGACGACGGACACCCGCCCCAAGCACGTCCACGTGCGCTGCGGCGACGCCGTACTCGTCGGCATCGCCAAGGGCGTCGGCATGATCGAACCCAACATGGCGACCCTGCTGACGTTCTTCTTCACCGACGCGGACATCCCCACCGCCGAGCTCGACGCCCTCTTCCGCCGCGTGATGGACAAGACGTTCAATGCGCTGAGCATCGACACCGACACCTCCACCAGCGACACCGCCGCGATCTTCGCCAACGGGCTCGCCGGCCCGGTCGACCCGGCTGCCTTCGAACAGGCACTGTACGAGTGTGCGCTGCACCTCGTCCGCGACATCGCCTCGGACGGCGAAGGCGCGTCGAAACTGATCGAGGTCCAGGTGACCGGCGCCCGCGACACGGCGCAGGCCAAGCGCGTCGGCAAGACCGTCGTCAACTCCCCGCTCGTCAAGACGGCCGTCCACGGCTCCGACCCGAACTGGGGCCGCATCGCGATGGCCATCGGCAAACTCGAAGACGACACCGACATTGACCCCGCCACCGTCCACATCCGATTCGGCGACCTCACCATGTACCCCGACGAGCCGAGCGACGCACTCCTCGAACAGGCGGGCCGGTACCTGAGCGGCGACGAGGTGATCATCCGCGTCGACCTGGGCATCGCCGACGGCACGTTCACCGTGTACGGCTGCGACCTCACCGAGGGCTACGTGAAGATCAACGCGGACTACACGACCTGAGGGTCTCCCCGACCAGGTAGATTGCGGGAGATCCAGAGAGAAGAATCCGCATGGACTCCCGCGTCACCCGCATACGACGCAAGCTGGCCAAGGTGCCCTACGCCCCGCTCCGGAGCCACTCCTTCGGCGAGGAGAAGCACGGTTTCCGCCTCGCTCCCCCACTGCCCACCGCCAGTGTGGCCGAGTTCGAGGCCGATCACGGCATCCGGCTACCCATCGCCTACCGCAAGTTTCTGACCACCATCGGCGGCAGCGGCGCCGCGCCCTCCTACGGTCTCCTGCCGCTGCGGTCGTGCCGGCTGTTCACGATGAATCCCCTGGAGAAGGCCGGATCGCCTCGGGGGTTCACCTGCGCAGACCCTCCGGCACGCCCAGGCGACCTGTTCCTGAACATCATCGAAGCCGGGTGCAGCGACCTGCTGCTCCTCGGCATCACCGGCCCGCTGACCGGCCGGGTCGTCACCGGAAACGCCGACGGATTCTGGGGCCCCAACGTCTTCTCGGCCACCGACTTCCTGGCCTGGTACGAACGCTGGCTGAACCACATGCTCGACGGCCGCGACAACCGTGCCCTGCACCTGACCTCGCCCGCCCTTCGGGCAGCTCTCGACCGCATCGAGCGGGAGCACCGCCGTCGCCGCGAGGACCAGTCCCCGTAGCCCAGGGGCCCGCCGCGCTCGCTGGGGCGGGGGCGGGGGGGCGCCGGGGTCGTGGCTCCCGGGCGGGGGGGGTTGTGCGATAGCCGGGTGGCGGGGTCACAGCTCCCGCCGCCAGAGG
>NZ_JBITFB010000021.1:183482-201922 GCF_044455625.1 Kitasatospora sp. NPDC051164
TGGGGGCCTCCTCCCCCCCCCATCGCGGGGCCCCCCCCCGGGCGCGGCGTGCCCCGCCCCCGCCCCCCCCGGGCCCCGCGGCGGGGGGGGGGCGGGGGGGGCCGGCCCGACGGGATCGTGCCTCCGTGGCGGTGGTGGTTGTCCGATCGCCGGTTCGCGGGATCACAGCTCCCGCCGCATGAGGACGCACATCGTCTCGTAGCGGCGGATCGTGCCGTCCGGCGCCTCCTCGTCCCAGGAGTCGGGTTCGCGGCCGTACGCGACGTAGCCGAGGCGCTCGTACAGGGCGCGGGCCCGGGGGTTGTCCTCCTCGACGGCGAGTTCGCTGCGGGTCAGGCCGCGCTCCCTGATCCGCTGTTCGGCCGCGCGGATCAGCAGTGTGCCCAGGCCGCAGGACTGGAGTGCCGGGTGGACGCCGAGCTGCCACACGGTGCCGGCGCCGTCGGCGACCTGGTAGTCGATGCCGCCGATCGCCACCGGCAGGTCGGCGGGTGTGCAGACCGCCAGGTAGTCCACTTCGCCCGCCGCCGCGCGCACCAACTCGTGTTCCACGCAGCGCAGATGGGTGGCCGAGCCGGACCAGGTGCAGGCCGGCAGGTCCTCGTGGCGCAGGTTCCGCACGGTGACGGGCAGGGTGACGGCGGTGTGGGACCGGGCGGTGGGCCCCGTGGACGGCCGGAGCAGCGCCAGGTCGTCGCCCCACGCGTCCAGCGTCGCCGCGTGGCCCGCTTCCCGGGCCCTCGCCTCGACCTGCGCGAACAGCCCCTGTTGGGCGGACACGTCGCCCGTCCGCTGGATCCGCTCGATCGTGTCGAGCAGCATGCGGCCGCCCCAGCCCGGCAGCGGGTGCCGCTCCAGTTCCCAGGACAGGTACTTGTTGTAGGGGCGTGGCCGCCGGTCCAGCGCGAACAGGAGTTCCAGCAGGTGGCCGATGCTCTCGGCAGCATCGAGGAGGGACGGCAGGGCGAGGCCGTCACGGGCGTTCTTGACCGAGCGGTACAGCCAGTTGACGTAGGCGTCCAGCCGGGCGGCGACGGCGGTGCGCGCCTCCTCCGTACCGAGCCGGCCCTTCGCCGCGATGATCGCAGCGAGCTCGCCGCCGGTCCGGTCCAGCACGACGCGGGCTCGGGCGAGGGCGTACCGCTCCAGGCCGCCGAACGCGCGCAAGCCGTCCAGCGTGGTCACCACCACGTCCAGCGCGGCGGAGCGATAGCCGTCCAGGGCTGCCAGTCCGGTCGTGGCCCGGTCCGCGAGGACGACGTACACATCGTGGTCGGAATGCTCGGTGGGCATGTCCTCGTGCGCGTGCGACCCCTTGAGGATCAGCCCGACCACGTCGTCGTCGGCGGTGGCGCGATCGATGAACTCCTGGTATTCGGACGGTAGTTGCTGCGGAGTTGCGGGTCGATGAACCGTCACTTCTCCTCCATGCGGACCGGTTTGTGTTTCCTCGGCAAGCTAGCTGCGCCACCCCACCGACCGCACGCCGTTTTCCGCCGGCTCGGCCGGGCCGGGGCGGCGTCGCCGCCGCCCCGGGGGCGCGCTCAGTGGCGGTGGTGGTTGTCGGGTTGGGCGGGGTCGCCGGGGTGTTCGAGGCCTTCGACGAGCGTGAGGCGTCGGGCGCGTTCGCGGTCGAGCCAGCGGACGAAGGCGGCCCGTCGGGCGGCGTCGCGGAGGGCGGGGGTGGGGTCGGGCGTCTTCGATGGCATGACGGTGGAGAGGAGGGCAGCCGTCCAGGGGCCTGCGGTGACCCACTCGCCGACCGGGGCCGCGCGGAGGGCTTCGGCGAGAGCTGTCGGCAGGGTGTCCGGGTCGGCCTCCAACTCGCCGTCGGGGAGGGAGAGGTGCCAGCGTTCCACTGGCGCTCGGGTGGTCATGGTGCGGTAGTGGGCAATGTCCTCGGCCGAGGGCCCGATGTCGGCTGTCACCCAGACATAGGCGGCCCGGACGGCTGCGCTGCCCTCGTAGGCGGCCGCCGTGATGGAGCCGAGTTCGACGGCGGCTTGTTGGTCGAGGTGGGCGGGGCCGGACAGGGCGACGGGCAGGTTGCGTTCGGCGGCCACCGCCTCGCACAGTGCCTCCGTGAGCAGCACCTGGGCGACCCATCGGGTCAGCTGCCGGTCCTCCGAACTTCCGGGTTGCGGCAGGGCGGTGGCGCGCGGGCCGTTCCGGAGGGCGGGGAGCCGCTGATCGAGGCCGGTGCGCGCGAGGGGCCGACCGTCGAGCAGGCCGAGGGTCATGCTTCCACCACCAGGGCGACGGTCGGTGCGTACTGGCAGCGGCCGAACCACATCACCTTGGCGAGGGCCCAGTACGAGCCGGGGTCCGCGGATTCGGGGACGGCAATGGCGAAGTCGACCACCGTGGACGTACCGGCCGGGACGGTGAAGCCGCGTACGGGGTCGGCGATGGCCTCCCAGGTGCCCCATGGCGAGACCAGTTGCAGCTCGCCCCTGATCTCACCGCGCGTGCGGTTGGTGAGCGTGAGGCCGAGGGTGGCGTGGCCGCCCGGGTTCAGGCGCAGGCTCTGGTGCGGGACCTCCACGCTCAGTCCGGTGTCCCGACCCGAGGCCGCCTTGGTGCCCTGGGCGGCGGTCCAGTCTTCGGGCGTGTCGCCGGGGACGGACAGGAGAGCGGGGAGGGCGCCGACGGCGATCGTCACCACGTCCTCGATCTGCTGGCCGTCGTGGTCGATCCGGACGGCCGCGAAGTACAGCCCGGCTTCGGCGTCGGCGGGCGGGGTGAGGGTGACCGGGAAGCGCAGGTGCCCACCCGCCTCCAGCCGGTACGGGCGGCAGCCGAGGCTGGTGGCCCAGCCTTCGGGCGGCAGGACGACGGCCGTGCCCTCGACCGCCGCGTCCCGCAGCTGCGAGGAGAGGGCGGCCGAGAGCGTCACCGGCTCTCCTGCTGTCCGCAGAAGTCCGGGCGAGGCGCCGACGGATACCGGCAGGTAGCCGAGCGGTGCCGGGCCTCGGTTGTGCAGCCAGTAGCGGGCGTGGACGGGCTGGGCGGGTTCGGCGACCGGACCGAGGACCGGGCCGTCCGCCGAGGCGGAGACCTCGGGGGCGGCCAGCAGGGTGGCGATCTGCGAACCCGCGAGGTCCAGGCCCGACGTGGCGGAAGTGAGCGGCCGTTCCAGCAGGTCGGCGGGCCGTACGTCGCCCAGCCCGAGCGCGCCCGCGAGTGCGGCGGTTCGCCCGAGGCCCGTGGACTCGACCAGCCGGACGGCCAGTTCGGGTCCGCTTTCCGCCGCCGATCCCTTCGCGATCGGGTTCCCGGCCGGCTTGAGCGCGCCGAGCAGGACCTCGCGCTGCGGTTCGACGCGCAGCCAGGACAGGGTGGCCGGCAGTGGGCCCTCCTGCGCGGCCGTGACGCGGGCGTACAGCGGGTGGTTGAACTCCTGGCCGTGCGCGGGCAGCGTCTGCTCCCGCCAGTCGCCGTTCCCGCCGACCAGCGCGTAGCGGAACTCATGGGTCCAGTGCTGGAGTTGGAAGGATGCGCCGTCGGGCAGGGTGCGCCGGGGCGGGTCGATCCAGACGCCCGAGGGCCAGCCGGTGCACGACCGCATCAGGGACAGGTGCAGTGCCCCCGTGGTGTCGACGGCGAAGCCGGGCAGGCCGAAGCTGAGCAATGCCACGGTGTGGTCCGCGAGTTGATCGGAGACAGCGGCCGGGCAGACGGCGGTGATCCGGGCGTCGGCGAGGTCCTCGGCCAGCGCCGCGAGGTCGGTGACGACCAGCGCGGGCAGGGCCCGCAGGTCCCGCAGGTCGGCGTCCGGCCGCCAGACCTCGGCGAGCGGGGTCAGCGCCGGCACCCACACCGCGCCGTGCGCCTTCAGGGCGGCCGCGTACTCCTCGCCCACCTGTTCCATCAACTCGCCTGCCGCGTCGTTGACTTCGGGCGAGCCGACGACGATGCGGAAGTCCGGCAGGTTGGAGTCCACGTCCAGCCAGCCGTACCGCGCCCAGCCGGCGCCCGAGGTGGTGGCCGTCACACCCACCCGAGCGAGCGCGACGACCAGGGGGCGGGCGTCGGCGGCGTCGTCCAAGGTGGGCACGACGACTTCCGCCACACCCAGGGCCCGGGAGCCGATGACCGTACCGGCCGGGTCCGCGAGGTCGACACGCGCTGTGGCGCCGAGCCCGAACCAGGTGTTCGCCGGGTTGTCCAGGGTCCACGGCGCCTCCGCCGAGTCCACGTCGGGCATGGCGAAGCCGCGCCCGACGACCGCCCCCGCGACCTCGCTGACGGGCAGCCCGCCGGGGACGTCCACGGGGAAGCGCAGCCGCAGCAGCCGGTCGGCGCCGGAGTAGTCCACGATCCGGGTGCGGCAGTCGACCCGGTCGAGCCCGCGCCACAGGGTGACGGTCTGCTCGTATCGAAGAGCGGAGACCGTGCCCTCGATCACCAGGCGTTCGCCGAGCGGCCCGGTCTCCCGGCGGACCGACGCGGCGCCGTCACCGGAGCCGGCCACCGGGCCGCTGGGCACCAGATGCCAGGGGCCCTCGCCGAAGTCGGGGTGCTGCGGGTACTCCTCGTAGACGCGCAGTTCGTTGCCGATCCGGCCGTCCTGGATCAACTCCCGTTCGTGCCGCAGGTCCCAGACCGAGGTGAGGCCGCCGCCGCGTGCCGGGTCGGCGGTGACCCGGTAGCGTCCGTTGGCGATGCCCAGGCCTTCGGCCGCCGTCCACGGCTCCTCGGCGGTGCCTTCCACCAGTCGCCAGGTGCGCCAGCCGAGGGCGGGCACGTCCTCGGCGAGGAACCGTAGCGTCCCCCGGTCGACGAAGCTCGGCACCGCCTCGCCCCGGTCGTCCAGCACCCGCACCGACCGTACGCCGGACGGCAGTTCGACCGAGACGAGATCGGTCCGGTCGAAGGACAGCGTGTTGGTCACCACGACCGCCGAACCGGCCCCCGCCGTGGAGATCCGGCCCGTGAGCGCGTCCAGCGCCGCGTCCCGTACGCCGCTCGCCAGGTCGTACGCCTCCCGCCAGCCGCCGAGCAGGTCCAGGTACACCTGGTCGGACTCGGAGCCGGTGATCGCGTCGTGGTGGGCGCCGTAGGCGAGTTGGCGCCAGACCTTGTCCAGCGCGGCGGCCGGGTAGCGGCCGAGTCCGTGGACGGCGGCGAGCGTGGCGAGCTTCTCGGCGTCCACCGCCGCGACCTCGCCGGCCCGTTGGGCTTGCTTGGTGTCGATGTACGAGACGTCCTTGCCGGTGTACACCGGGTTCATGTCGCGGGTTTGCGGGCTGGGTCGCCGTCCGGTGGCGGCGAGTTCGGCCCGGACGGCGTCGAGGAAGTCGCGCGGGATGGCGCAGACGAACCGGGGCCAGAGGTATTTGGCGGCCCAGGAGCGGTGGATCTCGGTGACCCACTTGTTGGGCGGGGTGTAGTCCGTCCCGACCGGCAGCAGCAGGTTCTTCGTCGCGCCGACCGGCTTGAGCTTGCGGTACAGCTCGTGGACGGCTTCCTCGGCGGTGGCGAGGTCGGGCGAGGAGTCCATCCACCAGCCGGCCGAGTAGTGGTGCGGCATGTAGTGGGTGAGCACACCCTCGCCGCCGGGGGCGATCCATTCGAACTCGCTCGGGAACTGCATCACCCGGGCGTCGTCCTTGGCCTCGCGGAAGTTCTTCTGGATCGGGCCCCACTGGTGGAACGGGCCGCGTGCCCAGGCGCTGCCGGTGAGACCGGCTGCGGCGAGGTGGCCGGGGAACTGCGGGTCGTGTCCGAACACGTCGAGTTGCCAGGCGGTTCGGGGGTCCCCGCCGAGGATGTCGCGCTGGTAGCCGATGCCGTGGACGATGTTGCGGATGGTGGTCTCGGCGCCGGTGAGGTTGGTGTTCGGCTCGTTGTAGGTGCCGCCGACGAGTTCGACCTGGCCGCGTTCCAGCAGTAGTCGCAGCGTCTCACGCCGTTCCGGGTGCTGGTCGAAGTAGGGCTTCAGGTAGTCGACTTCGGCGAGCACGAACTTGTACACCGGGTCCCGCAGGGCGAGGTCCAGGTGTGCGTCGACGAGCGCGAAGCCGTTGCGCTCCCAGAGCGGCCGGGTGGTGGCGTCGGCGGAGAGCAGTTCCCAGGGGGAGGTGTAGGCGGCCTGGGTGTTCCACCAGACCGGGTCGTAGTGGAAGTGCGAGACCAGGAACATCGTCCAGCCGGGCTCGGCGATGTCCAACCGCCCTTCCGTGACGGCGTCTTCGGACCGGACGGTGACCGGGATCCGATCGCCCGGCCGGGCATCGGCAATGATCTCCAGGGGGACTTCGACCAGTCCCGTGCCGGTCGCCTCGCCGTGGACGCCCGGGCCGCTGACGGTGATCCGGGCGGCCGGGCCCTCGGTCGTCACGCGCAGGATCTGGCGCGGGGCGTCCTCCGGTCCGACGAACAGGTCGGTGCTCTCGACGGCGGTGATGGTGACCGGCACGGGGGCTTCCTTCCTCAGGTGCGAGCGGCGCGGGACTACGCGCCCCAGGCCTCGAACTCGTAGATGCGGGCGGCCGGGTCGGTGGTCTGGGTGGGCTTGGTGACCACCAGGCGGACGTAGCGGGCGGTGGTGGTCACCGAGTGGGTGGTGGTGCCGGCCGTGTTGCCCGTGACGGCGGCGACCGTCGTCCAGGGGTCGCTGGTGCCGGACCGGACCTGGATGGTGAAGTCGCGGGTGTTGTACGAGCTGCTCTCACCGCCCGCCGAAGCGTGCTTGACGACGAACTTGGACAGCTGCTTCGCCGAACCGAGATCCACCTCCAGCCACTTGGCGGAGCTCAGGGTGCACCACTTGTCGCTGTTGCCGCCGCTGACACTGCCGTTGACGGCCTTGGCCGGCGTCTCGTTGGCGTTGCACTGGCCGGAGGCGGTGGCCGGGCGGTTCAGTGCCAGGTTGGTGGAGGTCGGCGGCGTGCTGGTCCAACTCACCGTCGTCGACGCGGCGTTCGAGCGCCCGTACGTACTGGACACGGCCTCGACATCCAGTGTGGTGGCGGCTTCGCTGCCGGCCCGGTCGAGGCGCCCGACGAAGTACGCGTCGTTGGGCGTGGCGCCGAGGAAGGTCCGGGTGCCGTCCGCGTTGCGCCGGTACACCTCGTAGTGGTGGACGTTGCTGCCGGGCGCCGCCGTCCAGGACAGCCGCAGCGACTGGCTGGAGCCCGGCGTCACGTCGCTCGCGCCGAGGACGGTGAGGCTGCTCGGCGCCACCGGAGTCTCCACCGTGCCGTCATAGACGGCGACTTGGCCGACCCGAAGGTCGTACGCGGGGTCGGATCCCTCGACCCGGAGCGCGATCTGGGCGATGGTGCGGCCTGCGTACGGGGAGAGGTCGAGGGTGTGGCGCTCCCACCCGGTCCCGGAGTCCGCGCCGACGTCGATCGTGGTGAAGCTGTTCGGCGCGTCGGTGAAGGTGACGGCGGCCTTGAGCTTGGTGGGCCCGGCGGCCGGGGTCCTCACCACCAGGTCCAGCTTGGTGGTCGCCGCGACCGGCAGCTTGGCCTGGTACAGCCGGACGGTGTTGGCGGCGTCCAGGGTGCCGGTCAGCCGCAGCGAGGAGCCGCCCTGGTAGGCGTCGGTGAAGTCGACGGACGGGGTCAGCCTGCTGCCGGCGGAGTCGACCATCCAGCGGTAGGTGGGCGGGACGTCCTGGAGCGAGAGGTTGTTCCAGCCGCCGGTGGCGACCCGGGTGCCGCCCGCGTTATAGAAGTCGCCCTGCCCGGTGTCGAAGTTGGTGACGAAGGGCTTGGCGGTGATCGGCGAGGATTCGGCGACGTAGCCGGCCAGGCCGGGCCAGCTCGACGAGAGGTCCGTTCGGGACGGGTCGTTGTTGGCGCCGACCCAGTAGCGGGCGTCCTTGGCGTAGAAGTCGGCGCGGTCGGTGGCGGACTTCCAGGTCCACTCCGGGCGGTAGAGGCCGAGCGAGGTGGTGTGCGGTGTGCCGGTCGGGAAGAGGGTGTTCCAGTCCACGCTCGTGTTGTAGCCGTTGGCCTCGGTGTCGATGCCGGAGTAGAGGTCGTACTCGCTGCGGCCGAGCTGCCGGGCCAGCGTCCGGGAGGAGTTCAGGCCGCTCGCGGACCAGTCGAAGTTCAGGAACATCGAGTCCGAGGTGCGCTTCGAACCATCCTGCAGAAACGGGGAGTTGGCGGAGGTCAGGGCGTTCTGCCAGTCGACCGCGCCGGAGGTGGTCATCGCGTCGTACCACATGAACTCGGTGCCGCTCTGCGCCCTGGTGTACTGCATCAGGTTCCGCAGCTCGCCGGCGAGAGCCGAATCGCCGCCGCCGGTCTCCTGGTTGATGAACCAGCCGTCGAAGCCGTAGTACTGCGCGGCCTGGGCGAGCTTGTCGGCGACGGGGTAGCGGCTGCCGGACTTCTGGACGAAGTCGCGCACCCACTGGATCTGGCCGCCGTACGCGCCGGGCGGGAAGAAGACGGTGCCGTAGACCTTGACGCCGTTGCGGTGGGCGGCGTCGATGACGGTCGGGTTGGGGGCGAGGATCAGGCCCTCGCCGGCCGAGCCGCCCCAGAACACCAGCTTGTCGACGTACTGCCAGTAGCCGAAGGCGTAGTAGTTGGGGTCGGCGGAGCCCTGGGAGGGGTTGTTGGAGGTGGGGCCGAAGGAGACCAGGGAGGCGATCTTCCCTTCGCCGGTACGGGCGTTGGGGTTCGCCTTGAGCGCCGGGTCACTGGTGCGCGGTTGCAGCGGGACGCGGGAGCGGTTGAAGCGGGCGTCCGGGTCGGTGGCCGGGTCCCAGTTCAGGATGGTGCTGGGGTACCAGTACGAGGCGAAGGGCTGGCTGCCCGGGCCGGCGGTGGCGGCGGGTGCCGAGCCTGGCGTTCCGGCGGGTGCCGAACCGGCCGTGCCGACGGGTGCCGCGACCGGTCTCGGCTCGGCCCAGGCCGAGGGGGTGGCGGTCAGCGCGGCCGTCGCGAGGGCGGCGCTGAGCAGCAGGGGGAGGCGTCGTGACATGCGGTGGCTCCGATCGAGCGGAGGAGGTGGGGGTGGGCCCGCCGTCGCGTACGGGGGGCCGGGTGCATGCGGGCGTGCCAGTGCTGGAACGGGTGGCGCCGGAACGGGTAGGGCCGGAGCTGGTGGCGGCGGAACGCGTGGCGCCGGAACGGGCGGGGGTCGTCGCCGCAGCGGCGGTTGCTCGACGTACGAGCGCAGCGGGAGCCGGACGAAGTGCGGCAGCGTGCGGCGGAGCGCGCCGGGCGGGAGCCGCTCGGCGCTGCGAGGCTAAACCGGTTCAGAAGCGCTGTCAACGACTCGCGCAGCAACCACTCCGGGGAGCGAATCGCCGACGGAACCGGCCTCGGACTCGACGACGGAACCGGCCTCGGACTCGACGAGGGAAGCGGCCTCGGACTCGCCGGACGAACCGGCCGCGGACTCGACGAGGGAACCCGCCGCGGACTCGCCGGCACGACCGGGCGGCGAGGTGGACTCCCGTACGGTCAGCCGTGGCGTCGGCATCTGCAGGTCCCGCCCGGGCCCGGCCTCGTCGAGGGCGGCCAGCAGGCTGCGGGCGACCTGCTCGCCGAGCGCGAAGGTGTCCCGGCTGAGCGCGGTCAGCGGCGGGTGGACGATCCGGGCGAGCACCGAGTCGTCGAAGGAGACGATGGACAGCTCGCCGGGTACCACGACACCCATCTCGCCCGCCACGCCGAGCCCGGCGACGGCCATCACGTCGCTGTCGTAGACGATCGCGGTGGGACGCCTGGCCCGGGAGAGCAGCGTGCGGGTGGCGGCGGCGCCCTCGGCGTCGCTGAAGTCGGTGGGCACCGACACGGCTTCCTCCAGGCCGAGCCGGCGCGAGGCGTCGCGCAGCGCACGGATCCGCCGCTGGGTGTGCTGGAAGTGCGGCAGCCCGGCGAGGTGGGCGATCCGGCGGTGCCCGATGGCGGCCAGGTAGTCGACGATCGAGAGCATCGCCTCCCGGTCGTCGGCCCAGATCCGCAGCTGGTTGCCGCCCTTGCCGGGCCCGCCGAGGACGACGGCGGGCAGCCCGAGCTCGTCCAGTACCGGCAGTCGCGGGTCCTTGACCTGCAGGTCGACCAGGATGAAGCCGTCGACGCGGTGCTCGGAGGCCCACCGGCGGTAGACCTCGATCTCGGCGGCGGTGTCCTCGACGACCATCAGGTGCAGCGCGACGGAGCTGGCCGAGAGCACGGCCTGGAGGCCGGAGAGCAGCTGGCTGAAGAACGGCTCGACGCCTATGGTGCGGGCGGGGCGGGCGATCACCAGGCCGACGGCGTCGGCCCGGGCACCGCCGAGGGCGCGTGCGGCGCTGTGCGGGCGCCAGTTCATCTCCTCCGCGACCCGCAGGATCCGGGCCCGGGTCGCCTCGCTCACGCCCGGGCGGCCGTTGAGCGCGAAGGACACCGCGCCCTTGGAGACACCGGCCTGGCGGGCGATGTCGGCGATCGTCGGTCTGCCCACAGGACCCGACTCCTCTCTTGACAGCCAAGTTTAGGCGGGAGCATAGTCCCTGGCATAGCTAGACCGGTTTAGTTGGTTAGTGAGTCAGGTTCCGGGATTCGCCACAACCCCCTGTCGACGGAACTCCCGTTGACAGAAACCCCCGTTGACGGAGAACCCCCGGAACATCCCCGGGAAGCACCCCGAGCTCAGCACGATCCCCCACCCACCCCCAGGACCGGGAGACCCTCATGCGAAGAATCTGGGCGGCACTGACGACTACGGCCCTCACCGCGGCCGCACTCACCGGCTGCGGACTCGGCTCCGGTGACACCAAGGACAGCGACAGCGTGGCGAGTGCGGCCGCCACCGGCGAGGTCAAGGGCAAGGTCTCGCTGCAGACCTGGGCGCTCAAGCCGAAGTTCACCGACTACATGCAGGGCGTGATCGACGGTTTCAAGAAGAAGTACCCCGGCGTCGAGGTCGACTGGCTCGACCAGCCCGGCGAGGGTTACTCCGACAAGGTGCTCAGCCAGGCCGCCGCCGGCACCCTGCCCGACGTGGTGAACCTGCCGCCCGACTTCGCCCTCCCGCTCGCGCGGAAGGACCTCCTGCTGGACGTCGCCAAGGCCGACCCGAAGCTCGCCGACGAGTACGTCGCCGGCGGCGTCGATGCCTACCGCTTCGCCGGCCACCCGGGCACCTTCGGCTACCCCTGGTACCTCAACACCGATGTGAACTACTGGAGTTCGGAACTCCTCACGAAGAACGGCCTGGACCCGAAGAAGCCCCCGACCAGTCTGGACGAACTGATCGCCCAGGCCCGGGTGATGAAGGAGAAGTCCGGCGGCCAGACCTACCTGATGAGCCGCAAGCCGGGCCTCGGCGACCTCTACAACGCCGGCGTGAAACTCATGTCCGACGACGGCAGGACTTTCACCTTCAACACCCCCGAGGCCGCCGCGCTGCTCGACAGGTACCGCGACGCCTTCAAGGAGGGCCTGCTCCCCAAGGACGTGCTGACCAACACCTACGCCGGCAACACCAAGCTGTTCAACGCCGGCACCGCCGCCTGGACCACCGCCGGCGCCAACTACATCACCAGCCTGGCCACCGACAACCCGACGCTCGCCCCGAAGGTCGTCCCGTCCGCCGCACTGGCCACCCCGCCGCTGTACGTCCAGGGCGTGTCCATCCCGAAGAGCACCAAGAACCCGGCCGCCGCGGTCGCCCTCGCCCGCTGGGTCACCAGCGCCGAGAACCAGGCCGCCTTCGCCCACCTGACCAGCATCTTCCCGTCCACCAAGGCCTCGTCGAACGACCCCTTCTTCAGCAAGAGCGACGGCACCAACGCGGGCGACGCCAAGGTGATCGCGTTCAACTCGCTCGCCAAGGCCAAGCTGATCCAGCCCGTCCAGGTCGACGACGCGATGAGCACCATCGTCAACCAGCAGATCGCGCTCGCGATCAGCGGCGACGCGAGCTCCAAGCAGGCGCTGGACACCGCCGTCGAGCAGTGCAACAAGCTACTCAAGGGCTGACCCCGACCAGCAGCCCCGCGCAACGTCACCGACCACAGCCCCGATCAGCGTCACCCACCGACAGCCCCGACCGACAGCCCCGACCGTACCGGCCGAGCGGCGGGTTCCGGGTACCCACCCGCCCCCACACCCGCCGCTCCCGGGAATGACCCGCACCGCCCGCAGGCCCAGGCTCCAGGAAGGCAAACCGCATGACCCACCGGCGTTGGTTCACCCCCTGGCTGCTCGCCGGGCCCGCGATAGTCTGGCTGGCCGTCTTCAACCTCTGGCCGGCCGTCAACACGGTGATCCTGTCCTTCACCAACGCCAAGCCGCTGGGCGGCGGGCAGTTCACCGGCCTGGAGAACTACGGCCGCCTGCTGGACGACGAGCAGCTCGCCGACGCCCTGCTCAACAGCATCGTCTTCATGATGGTCTGCCTGCCCCTGCTGACCATCCTGCCGCTGCTGCTCGCGCTGCTCGTCCAGCGCAGGATCCCCGGCATCACCTTCTTCCGGACCGCCTTCTACACCCCGGTGATCGCCTCCGCCGTCGTGGTGGCGCTGATCTGGGGCTGGGTGCTGAACGATCGCGGGCTGGTCAACGGCGTGCTCCAGCAGACCGGACTGGCCGACTCCCCGGTCGACTTCCTGACCGACCGCTGGCTGCTGCTGTTCAGCGCGATCGCCCTGACCGTCTGGAAGGGCCTCGGCTACTACATGGTCATCTACCTGTCCGCCCTCGCCAACGTCCCGCGCGAGCTGCACGAGGCGGCGGCCGTGGACGGCGCCGGGCCGGTCAGCCGGTTCTGGCATGTCACCCTGCCCGGGGTGCGGCCGACCATGGTCCTGATCTCCGCGCTGATCTCGGTGAGCTCGCTGCGCGTCTTCTCCGAGCTGTACGTGCTCTCCAACGGCCAGGGCGGCCCCGGCGGACGGGACATGTCGGTGGTGATGCTGATCCAGATGTACAGCCGCGGCTTCAACGGCCACCTCGGCTACGCCTCGGCGCTCAGCCTGCTGCTGTTCGTCGTCACCCTCGCCCCGATGCTGTTCCTGATGCGCCTGAACCGGAAGGCGGCCTGAACCCGTGACCACCCGCCCGATGAAGGCCGCCAAGGGCTCCCGGGGCTTCGACACCCCCTCCCCCGCCCGGACCGTCGCCCGCTACCTGCTCCTGGTGCTCGTCCTGCTCCTGGTCATCGGCCCGTTCCTGTGGCAACTGTCCACCTCCCTCAAGGGCCCCGCCGAGGACGTCTTCACCCGCACCCCGACCTTCCTGCCCGAGCAGCCCACCCTCGGCAACTACGGCAAGGTCGCCGAGACCATCCCGGTGTGGACCTACGCGCTCAACTCGGTGATCGTCGCCGCGGTCTGCATCACCGGCAACGTGGTCGGCTGCACCCTGGCCGGCTACGCGTTCGCCCGGCTGCGCTTCCGCGGCGCCAAGCTCGTCCTCGGCCTCTTCCTCGCCACGCTCGTCCTGCCGGGCGAGGTCACCATCGTCTCCCAGTACGTGCTGGTGCGCGGCCTCGGCCTGGCCGACACCCTGGCCGGCGTCGCGCTGCCGGGCTCGATCGCGATGCTCAACGTGCTGCTGATGCGCACCGCCTTCGCGGCCGTCCCGCTTGAGCTGGACCAGGCCGCGCTGGTGGACGGCGCCAACGTCTGGCAGCGGCTGTGGCACATCGGCCTGCCGAACGTGCGCGGCATGATCAGCGTGATCGTGATCTTCACCTTCATCGGCGCCTGGGACGACTTCCTCTGGCCGCTGATCGTGCTCAACGACCCGCAGAAGTACACCCTCACCGTCGGGCTGCAGTACCTCAACGGCACCTTCTCCGCCAACCCCCGGCTGATCGCGGCCGGCACCATGATCGCCTTCCTGCCGATCGTCGTGGTGTTCGGCGTCTGCCAGCGCTTCTTCTTCAAGGGCGTCGAGGAGGGAGCCGTCAAGGGCTAGCGCCACCGTCCGTACGCCCCGAACCCAGTCGAGGAAGCTCTCCGATGACCACCGCCCCCCGCTTCGGCGTCAACTACACCCCCAGTGTCGGCTGGTTCCACCACTGGCTCGACTTCGACCTCGACGCCGTGCGCGCCGACTTCGACTCCATCGCCGCCCTCGGCCTGGACCACGTCCGGGTCTTCCCGCTGTGGCCGCTGTTCCAGCCCAACCGCACCTTGATCCGCCCGCGCGCCGTCGACCAGCTGACCGCCCTGGTGGACGCGGCCGGCGAACGCGGGCTGGACGTCGCGGTGGACGGCCTGCAGGGCCACCTGTCCAGCTTCGACTTCCTGCCGGCCTGGACCCGGACCTGGCACCGGCGCAACCTCTTCACCGACCCCGAGGTCGGCGACGGCCAGGCCGCCTACCTGCGCACCCTCGCCGAGGCGCTGCGCGAACGGCCCAACTTCCTCGGGATGACGCTCGGCAACGAGATCAACCAGTTCTCCGGCGACCCGCACCCCGACCCGGACCGGGCCACCCCCGCCGAGGCCGAGGCCTGGCTGCGCCGGATGCTCGACGCCTGCGAGACCGGCGCCCCCGGCCGGCTGCACCTGCACGCCTCGTACGACGCCGCCTGGTACCTGGACGACCACCCGTTCACGCCCTGGCACTCGGCCCGGATCGGCGCCGCCACCGCCGTGCACTCCTGGGTGTTCAACGGCACCGCCCAGCGCTACGGCGCCCACTCCACCGCCACCGCCCAGCACGCCGCGTACCTGGTCGAACTGTCCAAGGCCTGGGCGGACGACCCGGCCCGCCCGGTCTGGCTGCAGGAGGTCGGCGCGCCCGCCCCGCACATCGGCCCCGAGGACGCGGCGCGCTTCACCGGCGCCACCGTCGAGGCCGTCCTGGACTGCCCGGACCTGTGGGGCGTCACCTGGTGGTGCTCGCACGATGTGGACCGCTCGCTCGCCGACTTCCCCGAACTCGAGTACAGCCTGGGACTGTTGACCACCGACCGGACGGTCAAACCGGCCGGCGTCCGGCTCGCCGAGGCCGCCGCCGAGGCCCGCCGCTCCTGGCAGCCCCCGAAGCCGCGCAGCACCGCCGTGGTGGTCACCACCGGCGACGAGGTCACCTCCCCGAAACGCTCGGCCTGCGGCCCCGGCGGCCCGGTGTACGAGGCGTTCATGCGCCTCGCCGAGGCGGGCGCCCGCCCGACCGCCGTCCTCGCCGAACGCGCCGGGGACCGCGAGCACCTGGCCGCGCGCGGTATCACCGAGGTGGTCCACCCCGACGACGTATCTTCCCTCTAGCCCGTTCCCGTCCGACCTCAGCCACGCACCACGCACCACGCAGTCACGCAGCCCTCAGTCACGCATCACGCAGCCACGCATCACTGCCACGCACCCCTCAGCCACGCAACGGAGCCCGCTGACATGCACGATGACCGCACCCTGGTCGAGTCCCGCCTCAAGCGCGTCCTGGACGAGCGCATCCGCCCGGCCGTGTACCCCGAGTCCGTCCCGCTGGAGGTCGGCATCTGGACGGCGCCAGGTGAGCCCGTCCCGGTCGCCGAGGGCCTGGCCGCGCCGCGCACCCCGATCGCGGTCGGCGACACCTGGGGCGCGCCCTGGGGCACCAGCTGGATCACCGTGACCGGTACGGTGCCCGAGGCCTGGGCGGGCCGGACCGTCGAGGCGCTGATCGACCTCGGCTTCGACGCCAACATGCCCGGCTTCCAGTGCGAGGGCCTGGTCTACCGCCCCGACGGCACCCCGGTGAAGGGGCTCAACCCGCAGAACCAGTGGGTGCGGATCGCCGCCCCGGCGGCCGGCGGCGAGCCGGTGCTGCTGCACGTCGAGGCCGCTTCCAACCCGGTCATCCTGGACTACCACCCCTTCCTGCCCACCGAGTTGGGCGACCAGGAGACGGCGGGCGACCGGCCGCAGTACAAGCTGGCCCGGATGGACCTCGCCGTCTTCGACGAGACGGTCTGGCAGCTGGTACTGGACCTGGAGGTGCTCGGCGAACTGATGGCGGAGCTGCCGGTGGAGAGCGCCCGCCGCTGGGACCTGCTGCGCGCCATCGGCCGGGCCCTGGACGCCGTCGACCTGCAGGACGTCAACGGCACGGCGGCGGCCGCCCGTTCACAGCTCGAAGGGGTGCTGGCCGCGCCCGCTGTGCCGTCCGCGCACCGGATCAGCGCGATCGGCCACGCGCACATCGACTCGGCCTGGCTGTGGCCGCTGCGCGAGACCGTCCGCAAGGTGGCCCGCACCACCGCCAACATGACCGCGCTGCTGGAGGACGAGCCGGACTTCCTCTACACCATGTCGCAGGCGCAGCAGTTCGCGTGGATCAAGGAGCACCGACCCGAGGTGTACGCGCGGGTCCGGAAGGCGGTGGCCGAGGGCCGGTTCGTCCCGGCCGGCGGCATGTGGGTGGAGTCGGACACCAACATGCCCGGTTCGGAGGCGATGGCCCGGCAGTTCGTGCACGGCAAGCGGTTCTTCCTGGACGAGTTCGGGGTGGAGAACCACGAGGCCTGGCTGCCGGACACCTTCGGCTTCACCGGCGGCCTGCCGCAGATCATCCGCAACGCCGGCTCCAAGTGGCTGCTGACGCAGAAGATCTCGTGGAGCCAGGTCAACAAGTTCCCGCACCACACCTTCCTGTGGGAGGGCATCGACGGGACCCGGATCTTCACCCACTTCCCGCCCGTGGACACCTATAACTGCTCCATGAAGGGCAGTGAAATCGCCCACGCGGCACGGAACTTCAAGGACAAGGGGGTGGCCAGGCACTCGCTCGCGCCGACCGGCTGGGGCGACGGCGGCGGCGGCACGACCCGCGAGATGGTCGCCAAGGCGGCCCGGATGAAGGACCTGGAGGGCTCGGCCACCGTCCGCTGGGAGAGGCCCGCCGAGTTCTTCGCCAAGGCCGAGGCCGAGTACCCGAACCCACCGGTCTGGGTCGGCGAGCTCTACCTGGAGCTGCACCGGGCCACCCTGACCAGCCAGGCCAAGACCAAGCAGGGCAACCGGCGCAGCGAGAACCTGCTACGCGAGGCCGAACTCTGGTGCACCACCGCCACGTTGCGCACCGGCGCGGCGTACCCGTACGAGCAGCTGGACCGGATCTGGAAGACCGTACTGCTGCACCAGTTCCACGACATCCTGCCCGGCTCGTCCATCGCCTGGGTGCACCGCGAGGCCGAGGCCACGTACGCGGCGCTGGCCGGGGAGCTGGGGGAGCTGATCGGACGGGCCCAGCGGGCCCTCGCCGGGGATCCCTCGGGTGGACGCGAGCTGGTGTTCAACGCGGCGCCGCACGCGCGCTCCACCGTCGCAGCGGGCGGGGCCGGCGTGGTGGCTCCGCCGGTGGACGGCTGCACGGTGGTCGAGCGGCCCGAGGGCGGCTACCTCCTGCGCAACGGCCTGCTGGACGTCGTGGTGGACGCGGACGGCCTGGTGGCCTCGGTGGTCGAGGTGGCGAGCGGTCGGGAGTCCGTCGCCCCCGGCACCCGCGCCAACCTGCTCCAGTTGCACCCCGACTTTCCCAACATGTGGGACGCCTGGGACGTCGACCAGTTCTACCGCAACACCGTCACCGACCTGACCGGCGTGGACTCGCTCACTGTCCTCTCGGAGACGGCCGAGCGGGTCTCCGTCCGGGTCGTGCGTTCCTTCGGCTCGTCCACCGCCGTCCAGGATCTGACCCTGCGCGCGGGCGAGCAGCGCCTCGACATCGAGACCCTGGTCGACTGGCACGAGACCGAGAAGTTCCTCAAGGCCGCGTTCCCGCTGGACATCCACACCGAGCGCTACGCCGCCGAGACCCAGTTCGGCCACCTCTACCGGCCCACCCACACCAACACCAGTTGGGACGCCGCCAAGTTCGAGGCCTGCAACCACCGCTTCGTCCACCTCGACGAGCCCGGCTGGGGCGTCGCCCTGGTCACCGCCTCGACCTACGGCCACGACGTCACCCGCACGGTGCGCTCCGGCGACGGCGGCACCACCACCACGGTCCGCTTCTCGCTGCTGCGCGCCCCGCGCTTCCCCGACCCGAAGACCGACCAGGGCCTGCACCGCTTCCGGCACGCCCTGGTCCCGGGCGCGGCGATCGGCGACGCCGTCCGCGAGGGGTACCGGATCGGCCTGCCCGAGCGGCGGGTCACCGGCAGCGCCGAGCGGGTCGCACCGCTGGTGGAGCTGGACAACGACGCGCTCGTGGTGAGCGCGGTCAAGCTCGCCGACGACCGCAGCGGGGACCTGATCGTCCGGGTCTACGAGGCGGGCGGCGGCCGCGCCCGGGGCCGGCTGACCACCTCCCTCCCGCTGGCCGACGCCGTCCCCTGCGACCTGCTGGAGCGGCCCTGGGACGGCACCCGCGGCGAGGTGGCGGTCGAGGACGGCGCGGTGCGGCTCGCGCTGCGCCCGTTCGAGCTGGTCACCCTGCGGCTCCGGGCGGCCGGCTAGCTGTACTGACCACAGAGGTTGGTGACGGGGTTCACAGGCGGGTGATCTTGAAATGAGTGAGGGCCTTCTGGCTCGGTGTGGATTGCGACAT
>NZ_JBITFB010000022.1:0-46029 GCF_044455625.1 Kitasatospora sp. NPDC051164
AAAAGGAATCTCCAACCCCAGGAAGTCCTGAGGCCGGGGATGTCAACATATCTGGCGTTGACTTTTGGCACGCTGTTGAGTTCTCAAGGAACGGATGCTTCCTTCGGGCCGCCTTCCAGCGGGCCCTCCGGGCTTCGTTCTTTCGTGTTTCCAGCTTATCAGATGTTTTCCGCTCCGTTTCCGGGGCTTCCTTCATCCAAATTGCCGGTGTCTTCCGGGGCTTGACGCCCTGTCCGACGTTTCAAACTCTAGCCGACCTCCGCTCCGAAAAGCGAATCCAGCCGCAATCCGATAAAACGAACACGCCGAATAAGAACCGAGTCGCGACAAGACACGACTCAGCCCGAACCGGGAATCGGTGTTTCAGGGGATTGGCCGCTCCGGGACCGTCCGCGCAGATGCGTGTCCGGTGCTCCCATGTCGAGCGACTGGGAGACAGTACTCCTATTCCGCACCCGACACAAAATGCTCCGTCGGCGGGCGGTGGCAGGCCACCGCCCGCTCAGTCACCTCTCGCCTGCGCGGTCGAGGTTCAGACAGAGCGCCCGAACGTCGGAGTAGGTGTTCGGCGAGGGTGAGCCACCGACGTGGATGTCGGCCATCCAGTACGCGGGCGTCGTGCTGCCGTCACTGACCGGGTTGCCGTCGGAGTCGCTGGGGTAGCTCCCGGTGAGGTGGGTGCCCTGCGAGCCCGCCTTGCTGAAGTCGGTCGTCGTCACCTTGCCTCCGCTGACGGCGGCACCGCCGCTGACCAGGACGTCGTGCGTCCGTCCGTTGCCGTGCCCGCCATCCGGGTCGTCGCAGCCGACCGTCGCCGTCTGGTGGGTGCCTGCGACCTCCGGGCCGCTCAGCCCGCGGAAGTGGACGGTCGTGGTGATGTTCCGGACGTTGACGTCGTCGCCGCTGCAGATCGCGTAGGCGTACGTCATGTTGCCGCTGTCGCGTCCGCCGCCGATTCCGCCGACGGCGCTCCCGGAGTCGGGGTTGGTCTCCCTGTCCGCGGCCGCCTTCCTGCCGTAGTCGTGCGCGGCATTGTTGAAGGTGGGGAAGGTGGCGATCGGCTTGAAGGTGCCGGTGTTGCCCGGTGTCAGCAGGGCACCGCCGCCGAGCAGGACCGTGTTGGCAGGGCAGGTCGCCGTCACCAGGCCCACCGTGGTCGCGGTGGTGGGCGTGTTGGCCTTGTTCATGACGACCTGGGTGTGGTTGATCAGGCTGCTGGTGAAGCACACCGCGTACGGGGTGGTGGAGAACGAGGAGTTGACCTGCCCCCCGCTGGCGCCCTTCGCGATCGAGTACGTCACGTCGGTGCCGACGATCCGGTCGAACCGGTGTACTCGGCGGAACCGTCCGCGCTGGGTTCGATGCCCATGACGTGGTTGCCGTTCACTCCCGCGCCCGTACCGATGGCCTGGTTGATGCCGCCACCGGAGACGAGCCCACCGGTGCAGTGAGCGCTCGTGGAGATCGAGGAGTCGGCGCCTGCGGGCCCGAGGGTGGCCCCGGGGGTCCGCACCGTGACGCCCACCGTGTTGGCGTAGGCGGCCCCCGGCGCCGCCACGACCAGAAGGGCGCCTACGACCACTGTCTTTCCTGCGGCGAAGCGCCACAGGGACTTGTCTGCCACCGAGTTCGTCCTCTCGAGATTTCACCGTGCGGAGAACCGCGAAGAAGCAGTGCCGGCCGGAGCCGGGAGACCGTGACGCTGGGTTACGGGCCGATTGAAGCAGCGGTCCGGACACGCCCGCGACTGGTGCCGAGCACAAGACGACGGGCTCTTCACTGGGTGATCGAACAGGCCGGTACGGCAGGCAGTTGCCGTCGGCGGCGCCGGTGCGCCACCGCGCGACCCGCAGGTCGCTGGTCGCTGGTCGCTGGTCGCGCAACGCGCAACGCGCAACGCGCAACGCAACGGCCCGGCCTCGCGGTGGGAGTCCGCGAGGCCGGGCCGTTGCCGGGATGGTCGGGTCAGTGCTGCCAGACCCGCACGTAGTCGACCTGCATGTCGGCCGGAGTGACGGCCGGGTACTTGGAATCGACCGCGTTGTTGAGGATCAGGTACATCGGCGCCGCCGTGATGCCGGTGGTGATCTGCCCGACCTTCACACCGTCGTAGTAGTACGTGACCGAGCCCGGCGCCCATTCCGCGCCGTAGGTGTGCCATCCACTGAAGTCGCCGTGCGCGCACCCGCCCGGGCCGCCGGCGTCGGAGTGGAAGTGGTAGCAGGCCTCGCCACCCAGACCCTCCATCACGTCCATCTCACCGTCGGTCGGCCAGTTCTGACCGTCCGTCCAGAAGGCGGGCCAGTTGGCGACCTGCGAGCCGGACGGCGGCAGATAGATGCGGGCCTCGAACGCGCCGTAGGAGAACTGGGCCTTGCCGTTGGTGTTGATCAGACCTGACGTGTACGGATAGGTCTTGCCGTTCACGGTGGCCGGCTTCTGGACCGCCGCCAGGTGCAGGCTGCCGCCGCTCACCGAAACCTGGGACGGGGAGTACGCGGCGGACTCCTGGGAGTTCACCGGCTGAGTCGTGCAGGTGCTGCAGCCGAACCAGTTGGGATTCCACTTGGCGGCGTCGAGCGAGCTGCCGTTGAACTCGTCCGCGAAGACCGGGCGCCAGGCGCCCGAGATGCCCAGAGGTCCGGCGGAGGTGCCGGTCGTGGGGGCTGTCGTGGCGGTCGGCGACGGCGTCGCGGTGGCGGTGGCGGTGGCGGTCGGCGACGGGGACGCCGTCGCGGTGGTCGTCGGCGACGGCGAGGTGGTCGCCGTGGCGGTCGGTGACTGCGTGGCGGTGGCCGTCGGCGACGACGTGGCAGTCGTGGTCGGCGACGGCGTACCGGTCGCGGTCGGCGACGGCGTACCGGTCGCGGTCGGCGAGGCGGTGGCCGTTGCGGTAGCCGTTCCGGTAGCCGTGGGCGACGGGCTCGGTGCCGGAGCCGAGGAGGGGCGCGAGGTGAAGGTGTTCACCGGGCTCAGGTTGTGCCAGTGGTTGGCGCTCTCATACGCCACGAAGTACGTGTACGTGCCTGCCGGGAAGGTGCGGCTCTGCGGTGTGAACGTGAGCTCCGAAGAGGTCAGCGTCGCTGGGATCGCACCGCGGAAGTCGTAGTGGGCGCCGTCGGCCGACCGCACCGCGATGGTCAGCGCCTGGACCGAGGTCTGGCGGGTGGCATGCAGCTTGGCGGTGGCCGTGACCGGGCTGTCGGCGCCGGGACCGGTCGGCGTGATCGAGATGGAGTCGACCACCACCGGTTCCGTCTGCGTGGACGGCATGGCCCAGGCGGCCGCGCCGGTCCCGGTGGCAGCCAGCGCGATCCCGAGCGCGAGGAAACGGCGCCCGCCGGTGAGTGTGCTGCGGCGATGCTTCGAATGCTTGGCCATACGAGGGAGGACCCTTTCGCTCCCCCCTCGACTGTGGACTCGCAGCAGCCTGAAGGAGGGATGGTCCGTATGCAAGCCCAATGCCGCCACCGAATCGACGACATCGGTCACGCACCCGGGCCAAGTCCCCTGGTCGGGCGGGCTTTCGAGGCACCGCCATCGGCCGGCTGTGACATGTCGCACAGCCGGCCGATGGCCGAATCAGGAAGACCGGACCAAGATGGTCGTTATTGAGGCTTTCATCAGCATTTGTCCGTATCAACCGGAAAGCGCCGTTCGACGGCTTCGGCCCCGAACTGGCGGCCATGGTCACGAGGCCTGGCCGGACGCCATCAATTCGGCTTCCCCGTAATCCACTTGCCCGTGACGACCGACGCGGGGCCCGGTCGGTCACCCGGGTCACGGCCGCCGGATAGCACGGGACGTTCAGCCCCGAGCCGAACCCGATCTCCAGGACATCGCCCTCAAGACCCTCGCAGACCCTTCGCCGGAGATGCGCGGCCTCCTTCGTCCCACAGACGACGTTGACGATCCGCGGCACGACCTGACCGGCGAAGAACCCCATCACGACCTCCAGCCCTCATGCCCGCTCCGGCACCGAGCCGAGCCACCGGCGAAGCCCGTCGGACCGGCGAGAAGGCCCCGTCATCGCCTCCTCCAGCGAGATGCGACTGCGGATTCACGACGAAGACCCTGCCGAATCTGCCGCAGGCCCGACGGGAGCCACCTCCGAGCCTTCAGGCCGCGCCGCCGCGTGCCGGCCAGGCTGTGTCGTCGGCGGCCAGCCACGGCTCGTCCGCGGCAGCGCTGGGGGTTGTCCCGGTAAACACGCGGACGTCGTGGTGAAGGTGGGGCTGGTCGGCATAGCCACAGTCCGCCGCGACCTGCGCGGGGGTGTGTCCGCGGACTAGGCGGTGAACGGCCTGATCGAAGCGGACGAGCATGGCGGCACGTTTGGGTGTCAGGCCGATCTGCGAACCGAAACGCGACCACACGCGCTGGCGGCTCCACCCGGTCCTGGCTGCGAGATCGCTCACGCGGGTTCGACCGCGGCCGGCGACGATCTGACGCCAGGCCCAGGCCACCTCGGGATCGACCACCCTGCCGTCACGGAGCCGGGTGAACAGTTCTGTGTCGATCAGCGCGAAGCGCTCCGGCCAGGTTCGCGCATGGTGAAGCCGCTCCCGCAGGCGCGGCGTGTCGCGGCCCCACAGGTCGTCGAGTGTGACGACGCTCCCGCGCAACTCCGCGAGCGGGAGCCCGAGCACGGAGTGCGCAATGAGCGGAGACAGGCGAATCTGCACACACTCGATGCCCTCGGCACGCACCTGGAACGCGCTGAAGGCGAGCCCGGCGGCCAGGCTCGCCGCCCGCATTCGGCCGGCGGCACCGTGAATGCTGAACGGGCGGTCACCGAACTCGACAGCCACGGTGACGGCCGGGTGGGGGATGGCTCGCAGTTCGACTGGATTGTCACCGTGAATTCGGAACCCTGCCATGTCGACACCAGGCAGCGCGGTTTGGCGCGACGGTCGCGCGATCTCCCAGGCCGCAGTGGGACCTGCCCTTCCGCTAACCGGTCGCACGCCTCCACTGTACGAGCGGCTCGGCGGCGGGATCAACCATGCGCGAGGCGTGGACATTCCTCCAAGACACCTCGCGGCGGCCGTCGGCAGGGTGGTCACGCACAGATCGAGCGACGGAGGAGCCATGGACGAGACGACCACCCCGCAAGACCAACGCACCCACAGCCGCGCGGATCCGGCGCCGCGCGCCCCGCACGGACGGCGGGCAAGGAGGCGGCGGCGGATCACACTGCTGGCCGTCGGCCTGCTGGCCATCCTCCTCGCGGGCAACACCGTGTCAGTGCGCACGGAGACAGCCGAAGCGTCCGGCGAGCAGATCGTGCGCCTTCCCGGCGGGGACATCCACGTCGTGCAGGATGGGCCCCGCGACGCGCCCACAGTGGTGCTCCTGCACGGCCTGGGCGGCTCGACGGCATGGTGGGATCCAGTGCTGCCGGCATTGCGGGACCTGCACGTGGTGCGGGTGGACCTGCTAGGGCACGGCAGATCGGCCAAACCGGCCGATGGCTACCGCATCGCGGAGCAGGCCCGCCGGGTCGGGGCCGTACTCGATCGGCTCGGGGTGCGCCACGCGACCGTCGTCGGGCATTCGACCGGCGGCACCGTCGCCACGTCGCTGGCCGAACAGCGCCGCGACCTGGTGGCGGCGATCGGGCTGATCGACACCGGCCCGCGGTTGGACGCGTACATCGGCGACAGCTTCGCCAGCCATCTGGTGACCACCCCGGTGGTAGGTGAGCTGCTCTGGCGGCTGCGCACCGACGGCACGATCCGTGACGCGCTGAGCACCGCGTTCACCCGTAGGGTGGGGATCCCCGACCAGATCATCACCGATATCCGGGGCATGACCTACCGCAGCCTCACCGCGACCGACAAGGCGTCCTCCGCGTACATGAAGGAGGAGCCCATCCCCGACCGGGTCGCCGGGCTCGGCCTTCCGACGCTGGTCATCTTCGGCTCCCAGGACCGACGATGGCAGCCGTCCTCCGCCCAGGACTACCGCCGGGTTCCCCACGCCCGGATCGAGATGCTCGATGGTGTCGGCCACACACCGATGTTCGAGGCCCCCGACACCACCGGAGCCCTCCTGCACGGCTTCGCCCTCGAAGCCGCGCCACGCTGACCCGGCATCACCACTCACCACAATCTGAGATCTCTACCGAACCCGCGGTGCCTCTGTGTTCTGTCAAGCGGCGATGGGGAAGTGCGCGGCTCGTCGTTCGAAGGCCGGCATCCGGCCGTCCGGGCAGGGAAGATCCGTCGCCTGGTCGTCGGCGGTGTGCTGAGGCCGCCGAGATCCGGGCGGATTCTCCGGCACAAAGGTCATGCTTCGGAAGCCAATCACACGGTATCGGCGCTGAACATCATGCCAACCCGCGAAGTCACTCATATGAGCCAATGCATAGTCATGTCCGGTATCTCAGGCCCTACTTGAAGCTACGCTTCGACGCCTTGAGCAAGAGATCGGAAAGAGCTCGCACGGCCTCGGCAGGCGCCGGGCCGAGGCATTCACCCACGCAGGCAGGGGATTTGGTGACCGGCGAAGGAATTGACGGCAGTTGTCAGCGGACGGAGGTCGTCGTCATCGGCGCCGGCATGTCCGGAATCGCCGCCGTGATCGCACTGCACCAGGCCGGAATCGACGACGTCGTGCTGCTGGAGAAGACCGGCCGCCTCGGCGGTACCTGGCGTGACAACACCTATCCCGGATGTGGCTGCGACGTGCCGTCCGTGCTGTACGAGTACTCCTTCGCCCCCACTCCTGGAGCCGGTCCTTTGCCACCCAGCCCGAGATCCTCGGCTACCTCGAAGCCACCGCGGAAACGCACGGCGCCGAAAAGGCGATCCGCTACGGCACCGAAGTCCTCGCCGGTCACTGGGACTCGGACACCCACTTCTGGCACCTGAGCACCACGGCGGGCACCTGGACCGCCCGGGCGGTCATCGTCGCCACCGGCCCCTGGCACCGTCCCCGCTACCCCGACATTCCCGGGCTCGACGGCTTTCCCGGCGCTGTCTTCCACTCCGCCGACTGGGACCACGGCACCGACCTGACCGGACGCCGCATCGCGGTGGTCGGCACCGGAGCGTCCACCGTCCAGTTCCTGCCGGAGATCCAGCCACAGGCTGCCCACATCGACGTCTTCCAGAGCACACCACAGTGGGTACTGCCGAAACCGGACCACCCGCACTCCCCCCGCCTCCGCCGATTCCTCGAACGCCGCCCGGCGGCACGCCGCCTCCTACGCCGCCTGCAGCACTGGACGCAGGAGACGATTGGTGTACCCCTGCGTTACCCGAGAGTGCTGGCACCCCTGGAAGCCGTAGCCCGCCTCCACCTGCGTGCCGCCGTGCCCGACCCCGCGCTCCGCGAGGCCCTGACCCCGCGCTACCGCCTCGGCGGCCGCCGCCTGATCGCTTCCAGCACCTACTACCCCGCCCTCACCCAGCCCAACGTCCAGCTGCGCCCCACCCGCGTGACCGCAGTCCACGGCTCCCAGGTCATCGGAGCCGACGGCACCCGCACCACCGCGGACGCGATCATCCTCGCCACGGGTTTCCACGTCGGTGACCTCGCCCTGGCTCCTCGCCTGCACGGCCTCCACGGCACCGCCCTCGCCCGGACCTGGGCCGACGACCGCCGTGCCTACCTGGGCACAAGCATCAGCGGGGCCCGAACATCCTCACCGGCACGAGTGCGGTCCCGACCGTCGTCGAGGCACAACTCCGCTACATCACCGCCGCCCTCAACCACCTGTACACCAGCGGGAACACCGCACTGGACGTCACGCCGGAGGCTGAAGAGGCACACCACAACGCCCTCCAGCACGCACTCCGCGGCACCGTGTACAACACCACCGGCGGCTCCGGCTACTACTTCGGACTCCCGGGCGTGAACACCTTCTGCTGGCCCTGGTCCGCCGGCAGGCTGGTCAAGCGCCTGCACACCTTCATCCCGGACACCTACATCTGGACCAAACAGCAGTCTGAACCGCGTACCGGCAGGCCCGCCGGAGGAGCAGTAGTTCCACCCCCGGCCTCGCGGCAGCGCGCTCACCGACTCACCGCCGACAACCGCACCCCGTAGGAGCGGTCCCAGGCCCTACAGGAAGACCGTAACCATTAGTCACGATCTTTCCCAACTCGCCGATAATGCAAGGAAATTACCGGCTCTACATTGCACTCCGCGCCCGGTGGGCAGCGATCAGATCTCGGCACCAGGCGTACGAGGCCTTCGGCGTGCTCATCCACGACGACATGTAGGCTGGCTGGGCCTCCGGGAGGAGCTTCTCCGGCGGCGGCTTCCGCAGGGCGTACCGCCGCAGCGCCCCTGTCCAGCTATTCATCATCGCGCCGCCCGCGCGGGATGGGGAGCAGCAACGCGGCCACGAAGACCACCACTATCAGGCCGATGACCACCAGGTTCGCCCCCGAGATCGACTGCGGACGGGATCTGGCGTCACTCTCGCCCCGCAGCTACGCGTCGGCACCCGCGGTGAGCCGAACGGGCCGGTCCCCGCCGCGGGCCGGCGGACGGGACTACCGACGCGGGCAGCGCAGCCGTGGTGCGTCGGCGGGGAGAGGTCCACCCCGTGCCGATCCGGCGGCCGGTGACCTCGGCGGGGCGGATGCGCACCCACAGGGGCCGGGAGCCGCCGGCCCATGGCGTGGCGCCGGGCAGGGTGGAGCGCCGCTGCGGCTCGTCCGGGTCGTCGAGGCGGATCCGGCGGTTCCGCTCGCACTTCCAGCGTCTCCCGGGCCGCAGCCGTCGCCAGGGGCCCGGTGGGGTGCTCCCGCTGGGCCGATGGGCCCCTTGCGCCCGCCCGGTCGGGGCGATCGCGCCTACGCTGGTCAGTGGGTATCGGGGGCGAGCCAGGGAGGATCCCTTGGGCAGCGCGTCGGAGACCAGCCCGTCGGAGACCAGTGCTTCGGCGTCGGGCGCCCCCGTGCCGAAGCTACGACTGGACGAGCTCCTGGAGGAACTGCAGTCCCGGCTGGACGCCGCCCGCGGCACCCGTGACCGGGTGCACAGCCTGCTGGAGGCGGTGCTGGCGGTCGGGCGCGACCTGGAACTGTCCCAGGCCCTGCAGCACATCGTGGAGGCGGCCGTCACCCTGGTGGACGCCGAGTACGGTGCGCTCGGCGTGATCGGCGAGGACCAGCGGCTGTCGCAGTTCATCCCGGTCGGGGTCACCGACGACCAGGTCAAGCTGATCGGTGACCTGCCGTCCGGGCATGGCATCCTCGGCGAACTGATCCGTCATCCCGAGCCGCTGCGGCTCAGCCGGATCTCCGACCACCCGGCGTCCTACGGGTTCCCGGCAAGACACCCCCCGATGAGCAGCTTCCTGGGGGTGCCGATCCGGATCCGCGACAAGGTGTTCGGCAACCTCTACCTGACCGAGAAGCGCGGCGGCGGCGACTTCGACGACGAGGACGAGTCGGTGCTCGCCACCCTGGCCGTCGCTGCCGGGGTGGCCATCGACAACGCCCGGCTCTACGACCGGGCCCGGCGGCGGCAGCGCTGGCTGGAGGCCAGTGCCGAGGTGACCAAGGCCCTGCTGTCGGGCAGCGCGGAGCAGGAGGTGCTGGACCTGCTGCTCGCCCGGGCGACCGAGATCGCCGGCGCGGACCTTGCCGTCGTCGCCGTGCCTCTGCCGGAGACCGGCGAGCTGGAGGTGCGGATCGCCGTCGGCCTGGGCGAGCGGGAGCACAGCGGTCTGGTACTGCCCATCGAGGGCTCGCTCATGGGGGCGGCCCTCCGTACCGGCGGGCTCGTGGTGAGCCCCGACGTCCAGCACGACCCGAGGATCACCGCCGGTCCGCCGCGCTGGCAGGGCCTGGGCCCGGCCCTCGCCATCCCCATCGGCACCACCGCGCACGGGATCCGGGGCGTGCTGCTGCTGGCCCGGGCGGCCGGTGCGCCGCTGTTCGAGGAGGGCGAGGCCGGGCCGCTGCTGGGCTTCGCCGGCCAGGCGGCGGTGGCGATGGAGCTCGCGGAGCGCCGCCGGGACTCCGAGCAGGTGGCGTTGCTGCAAGAACGCGACCGGATCGCCCGCGACCTGCACGACCTGGCCATCCAGCGGCTCTTCGCCACCGGGATGACCCTCCAGGGCGCCACCCGCTTCATCACGCACCCCGAGGCCACCGACCGGGTCCTGCGCGCGATCGACGACCTGGACGAGACCGCGAAGACCATCCGCGCCACCATTTTCGGCCTGCGCCTTCGGGAGAAGGGCCCGGCGGCGAGCGGCCTGCGCACCCGCGTCGTCGAGGTCGTCGAACGCGCCGCCCGCGCCCTCGGCTTCGCCCCGGCCCTGCGGATGACCGGCCTGCTCGACGTCACCGTCCCCGCCGAGATCGCGGACGCGGCCGTCGCCGTCCTGGAGGAGGCCCTGTCCAACGCCGCCCGCCACGCCCGGGCCCACGTCGTCGACGTCTCGGTGGCCGCCGGAACCGACCTGACCCTCACCGTCACCGACGACGGCGTCGGCCTTCCCGAAGGCGTCGGCCTTCCCGAGGGCGTCGGCCTTGCCGAGGGCGATCGCCGCAGCGGGCTCGCCAACCTGGCCGACCGCGCCGCCGCCCTGGGCGGCACTTTCACCGCCCGACCCCGCCCCGAGGGCGGCACCGAGCTGGTCTGGCGGGTCCCGCTGCCGAAGATCTGAGAACACCTGGTGAAACGATCTTCGACCAGGGCGGGCGGGGTACGGGCCACTCGCCGTCAACGACTGTCTGCGCGTTGGCACGGCCCCGTGACGCGCCCCGACCGGTGTGCGCGCTGATCCGACGAGAACGGTCGGCCGGGCCCTGGCTAGCAGCCCGAAGCCTTCGGCTCGATCACGGCATCGGATGGCAGTCGGGGTGTGGGGGCGCCCTCGGGGCCGTAGCCGATGCGGATCAGGATCTGGATGTAGCCGGGGCCCCGGTGCGGGTCGCGGGCTTCCCAGCGCAGGTAGGGCCACTCCATGGCCTGGTGCAGCATGGAGGCCCGGACGCCGTGGGCGGTGGCGGTGAGCAGGACGTGTTCCAGGGCGAGGCCGGCGCGCAGCCAGTCCCGGGGCGTGTCGTGCGCGGTGGCGAGGACGGCGATGCGGGGCTCGGCTTCGAAGGTGGCGGGGGCCTGGTGCTCGGCGGCGTGGAGGGCGGAGAAGTCACGCATCGGCAGGTGGCCGGACAGGTCCTGCGGGCCGAGCGCGTCGGCCGGGATGCCGTAGGGCGGTGCGTCGCCGGTGCGGATCCAGCTGCGGCTCTCGGCGCGCCGGGCCTCGTCGGTGGTGTTGCGGCGCTCGGCCTCGGCGGTGAGGTGGAGCAGTCGGGCGGTCTCGTCGGGGCCGGGCAGGTGGAGCACGGCGTCCTCGGACCGAGCGTCGGCGGCGAGTTCGTCGAGGACGGCCGGGGGCACGGGCTTGCCGGTGAACGGTGTGCGGATGGTGTGGCGGTGCCAGATCGCCTCGTACAGCTTGTCCGCGACCCGGAGCGGCACGGCAGCCAGCGTGTCGAGCCGGACGGTGGCCAACAGATCCGGTTCGGCCGGGTCGGGCAGCAGGCGCACGTCGGGGGCCCAGCCGAGGTGACGTGCGGCGACCCGCAAGTTGAGGACGGCGGCGCCGACGGAGATGTGCAGCGCCCGGCCCTGCGGGTCGGCGGCCGGGACGGCCCGGCTACGGTCAGCCCGGACCTCCAGGGTCAAGGTGTCCGGCTGGAGCCGGAAGCGCCAGGGCTGGCTGTTGTGAATCGAGGGTGCGGCGACCGCCGCGGAGACAAGCTTCTCCAGCGTGGGGGCGTCGAGGGCGAGGGTGGTCATGACCGCCTCCATGACGTCAGGCGGGCGGGTCGCCGCCGCGCAGGGTGTCCGGACGGGTGCGGTACTCGTCGGGGTCGATCCCGCCGCGGGCGAGGCGTTCGGCGAGCAGCTGTTCCGGGGCGGGCCGCTGCGGCGGCGCGGTCGGCGGGACCGGTGCCGTCGGGCTGTGCAAAGCCGTCCGTCCCGGGTGCCGGACCAGGGCGATCACGCCGAGGATCACGAGCGCCCAGAAGAGCGGCATGCCCACAGTCATCGGGCCGATTCCCCAGCCGTTCATGCCGTGGCCGTTCCAGTACGTCATCGCCGTCTCCTCAGCCGTGACGGGAGGTCCGTCCCCTCCACCGTGCGGCCGGGACCGTGCTCACTGCTTGGGCCGTTCGGCTCTACCTCCGGGCCCACCCGGGCCCCGTCCGGGCCCTGTCGGCTCAACGCGGGCGCTGGTGGTGCTGCTCTGACTCCTCCGCGTGGGCGGCGATGACGGCGGCCTGAAGGCGTCGCTCGACGCCCAGTTTGGCGAGCAGCCGCGAGACGTGGTTCTTCACGGTCTTCTCGGCGAGGTACAGCTCCTGGCCGATCTGCCGGTTCGTCTTGCCCTCCCCCACCAGGGCGAGGATCTCCCGCTCGCGCGGGGTGAGCCCGGCGAGGGCCGCGTCGGACTCGCTCTCCTCGTGGTGGCGCAGGCTCTCCATCAGCTTGCGGGTGGTGGCCGGGTCGAGCATCGACTGGCCGGAGGCCACCGTGCGGACGGCGCTGACCAGGTCGGCGCCCTTGACCTGTTTGAGGACGTAGCCGGCTGCCCCGGCCATGATCGCGTCGAGCAGGGCGTCGTCGTCGTCGAAGGAGGTCAGCATCAGGCAGACCAACTTGGGCATCCGGTCGCGCAGTTCCCGGCAGACGGTCACCCCGTCGCCGTCCGGGAGCCGTACGTCCAGCACGGCGACGTCCGGACGCAGTGCGGGCACCCGGGCGAGGGCCTGGGCGCAGCTGTCGGCCTCGCCGACGACCTCGA
Source organism: Kitasatospora sp. NPDC051164 (assembly GCF_044455625.1). Taxonomy (NCBI): domain Bacteria; kingdom Bacillati; phylum Actinomycetota; class Actinomycetes; order Kitasatosporales; family Streptomycetaceae; genus Kitasatospora; species Kitasatospora sp. NPDC051164. The sequence continues at coordinate 12,785 of NZ_JBITFB010000022.1, forward strand.
TGTCTTCCTCCGCCTCCAGGAGGTCGCGAACGCCCCGGCGGACGACCTCGTGGTCGTCCAGCAGGAACACCCGTACGGGCTGGGGCGTGTCCATGGCTCGCTCCCGGTGTGCGCGGTCGATGACACCACCGATTCTGCGCGTCCGCGCCGCGGGGCGCACCGGGTCAGCCACGCGGGACGACGGCGACCGGGCACCAGGCGCGGTGGATCACCGCCCGGGTGACCGGGCCGGGCGCCGCGCCGGGCACCGGTCGTGCTCCGGCTGGCCTGGGTCGAGCAGCAGCCGGCCGGTCGGCACCCGTCGTTCGTGCACCGGCCGGCCGGCTGACCGCGTCCTCCCCGACATCGATCAGCCGAGGATCCTGTCCTTGGCGCGCTGGTACTCCTCGTCCGTGAGCTTGCCGGTGTTGTGCAGTTCCGCGAGCCTGGCCAGCTCGTCGGTGGGGGTGGAGGTGGAGGGGGCCGGCGGGCTGCCGGCCGCCTCGCGTACGTACGAGCGGAACTCCGCCTCGCGCTCCTGCGCCGCCTTCAGCTCGCGCAGGCCCATGCCCTTGCCCCGGGCGATGAGGTAGATGAAGACCCCGAGGAAGGGCAGCACGAGCACAAAGACCGTCCAACCCGCCTTGGCCCAGCCGCTCAGCGAGTCGTCCCGGAACAGGTCGCCGAAGACCCGGAAGAGCAGCATGAACCACAGGATCCAGAGGAAGACAAGGCAGGTGGTCCAGAAAATGTTGAGCACGGGGTAGTCGGCCGCGAGGCTTGTGGGCGTGTACGGGGCCGTGTAGGGGATCGTGTACATGGGCGTGTCCTGTTCGTGAGTCGGGGATCTGCGGTCAGGGGCGGGCCGCGGCCCCGGCGGGCGCGGGCTGGTCGGTGTCGCCGTGCCAGGTGGGCCAGCCGAGCAGGCGGGGGCGTTCGGTGACCCAGGCGCGTGTGTCGGGACCGATCTCGGCGGTGATGAGGCCCTCCAGCCGGCTGCTGTAGCGGGCGACGAGGTCGCGGTGGGCCGGGTCGGCGGCGAGGTTGCGCATCTCGTCGGGGTCTTCCACGCGGTCGTAGAGCACCACGTCGTTGTGCTCGTGGAGCGCTTCGGGGCTGGCGGGGCGGTTGGGGTTGAGCGGGGAGAAGTAGCGGCCGAAGGTGTAGCGCTGGTCGAGGTAGCCGCGCAGGAATCCGCGCTTGTTCCAGTCCGGGCGCAGGTCCCCCGACTGGATCCGCGCAGGGGCTTGCGGGTCGGCGAACTCGAACCAGAACCCGGCGTCCAGGGTGGTGATCGACTCGACGGCGGTGAGCACTCCCTCGCGGACCGCCGTCCCCTCCAGCGCCGGCACCAGGGAGTGACCGTGCAGGGCGGGGAACCGGGTCCGGTCCAGCCCGGCGAACTCCAGGAGGGTGGGCGCCAGGTCGACCGCGGAGGCGAGCGCCTCGGTGCGGCCCCCGCCCGCCACGTCGGGGTGGCAGAGCAGGAACGGAACGTGGAGGTTCTCGTCGTAGACCAGGTTGCCCTTCTGGCGCAGGCCGTGGCTCCCGGCCATCTCGCCGTGGTCCGAGGTGAAGACGACCACGGTCCGGTCGGCCTGGCCGGAGGCCTCCAGCGCGTCGAGGACGAGTTCGATGCTGCGGTCGACGTCCCGGATGGCGTTCAGGTAGAAGTTGAGGCCGTCGTACCAGTGCCGGTCGTCGGCGACGGGCCCGAACACGGTGTCGAGCATCCGGGCGTACTCGCCTACCGCCGGTGCCGCGCCGGACAGATCGTCCCGCAGGCTGGCAGGAAGGTCGAACTCCCAGCGGCGTTGGTAGATCGGGACCTCGGCGGCCGCGCGCGCCACCACGGCGTGCGCGAGCCCGAAGGGCAACTGCACCTGGGGGGAACCCCCGTAGTCGAAGCTCATGATGTCGTGCGGGTTGACGAAGTTGACGGCCATGAACCAGGGCCGGTCGGGCGCCACGACCGGCGCCCGGTTGCGCAGCCACTTCACGGCCTGGCCGGCGATCACCGGGTCGATCTTGAGCCCGGCCCAGGCGCCGCCGTCGATGTCTCCCCAGTCGTTGAACTCACTGAACCCGTAGGGCTCCAGGGCATCGGTGGTCGGTTTGGGGTTCTGCGGCGTGACGTACGCGTTGGAGAGATGCCACTTCCCCTGGTAGGTGCAGTAGTAGCCGGCCTGGCGCAGCATCGTGCCGAGGGTGCCCAGCTCAGGGTTCAGCGGGCGGATGTAGGGCATGTTGTCGTTGTCGTAGATCTCGGTCAGCGGCAGATGTTGCCCGGTGTAGATCACGGACCGCGCGGAGCTGCACATGGCCGAGGCGGTGTAGTACCGGTCGAAGGTGTGGCCGCGTTCGGCGAGCCGCTCCCTGGCGGGAAGGGTGAAGCCCGGTGGACGCGGAACCGCGGCCCGCTCCTCGTCGGTGACGATCAGCAGGATGTTCGGACGACGGGTCATGGCCACCTGCTCTGTGCGCGCGGGATGGTGCGGTTCGTCGAATCTAGGTCCGACACTCGAAGGCACATCGCCAGGACGTGGCCGACCGGGTCTGATCGGGTGAGGTATGACACCGGACGGCGGACTCACCCCGCCGGTGAGCCGGTCGGGTCGACCCGGCGGCGCCGGATCGCGGGCGGCCTGCGAGCGCTCTCGCGCAGGCCCGGGTCACGCTCGGCGGCGCGCTCGTACCAGCGGCCGTAGCGGTCCGAGAGCACCACCGCGGACACCCCGTGCAGGATCACGCTGAGGCCGACGGTGACCGCGACCACCCGGCCGATCAGTTCCACCCCCGGGACGTGCTGCTCCGCGACCAGCAGCCCGAGCACGACCGAGGCCAGACCTCGCGGCCCGAACCACCCGACGTAGGCCACGGTGGGCGCCTTCAGCCCGGTTCCGGCGAGGGAGAGGGCGACCGGGACCATTCTGACCACGGTGAGACTGAGCACGGCGTAGCCGACGATGCGCCAGCTGAGGTGCTCCAGTGCCGGGCCGAGCAGCACGGCGCCGAAGACCAGCAGGCTCAGCAGGGCCAGCAGGTTGCCCAGGTCCTCGGCGAGGTCGGCGGTGTCATCACGGTCCGGCACCGCCCGCCCGCTACCGCGCATCGCGTACGCGAAGGCGAACCCGGCCACCCAGGCCGCGATGAAACCGCTTCCGTGGGTGACCGTGGCCAAGCCGTAGGACGCCGCGGCCACCGCGAGGACGAGGAGCTGGCGCCATACCCTGGTGATCCAGCCGTGTTCGCGCGACCACCGCAGCAGCCGGCCGCCACCACCCCCGACCGCCAGGCCGAGGACGGTGCTGAGCAGCAGCGCCCTCCAGAAGGTCCCGTCGGCCCCCTCCTCGGCGTACGGCGTGCCGGGGATCGCCGCCAGGAAGAGCACGAAGAACGGCAGCACCATGCCGTCGTTGAGCCCGCTCTCCACGTTCAGTGCCTGGCGCACCAGCCCCGGCACCCGGGGGTTGGCGATCGCGCTGCTGCCGAGCGCCGCGTCGGTAGGGGCGAGGACGGCACCTACCAGCGCGAGCTCCCACCCGGTGAGCCCGGGCAGCAGCGGCCAGGCCAGCAGCCAGCCCAGTGCGATGCTGGGCACCAGGCCGATGCCGAGCAGTCGGCCCGGTAGGGCGGCGCCGGTGCGCAGGTCCCCGGGACGCACGGCCATGGCGTCGGTGAACAGCACCAGGGTCAGGGCGGCTTCCAGGAGTGTGAGCAGCGGTCCGCGGTCGTGTCCCACGCTGATCAGGTCGAGGCCGACCGGCCCCAGCAGGATGCCGGCCCCGACGAACACGATGGCCGCGGACACCGGCGTGCCCGCCAGCCGTCGCGAGCCGAGCGCGTAGGCGGCGGTGACACCCGCCACCGCCACCCCTGCCCACCCGACGTCACTCACCGGTCCGGCGACTTTCGCCCACCCGTCCGGACGCGGCGAGCAGCGCCAGGACGGCGAGCACCGCGAGGAGCACCAGGACGAGCAGCAGCACGGTCAGCACGGTCGGGTGGTTCCACAGGGCGAACACCAGGGCCAGGACCAGCACGGCAGCGAGGACGAACCAGCGGCGGTGGGCCTCGGTCCAGGTGCCGGCCCGTCCGGTGCGCACCCCGTGGGCGTCGCCCCAGCGGGCCGCGGAGTCCGCGGCGGCGTCCGCCCGGCCGCGGACGGCACGGGGGAACCGTCCCGCCCCGGACAGGTACGCGCCGAGCGCCACCACCACGCCGAGCACGATCGCGGTGCGCAGGCTGATCCGCAGGAAGTGGAGCAGCCTGTCGAAGATCGCCGCAGCCGCAGCCGGGGACTGCACGGCCGGGGGCAGGTGGTCGAGGTAGTAGTGCCGGGCGATCACCAGGGCGATGGCCACCACCAGGCAGGCGCCGGCCGCACCGAGGGCGGTGGTCACCAGGGCCCGGCGCTTGCGCCGCGCCAGCAGGACGCCGATCGCGCCGAGCAGCACGGTGAGGACGGGCATCCAGTTGCCGACCACGTCGAGCGCGTGCGCGGCACCGCGGATCTTGCCCAGCTTGTCGGACTGGAAGAGCACCAGCTGCTTGTTCACGTCCGGGATCTTCGCGGCCGGGGACACCCCCGCGGCCACCAGCTCCTCCTTCAGCCGGTCGACGGCCGTCCCGACGTCGAGGGTGACCGTGCCGTCGGTGACGCCGACCGCGCCCCGGCCGTGACCGGTGAGGGCGTGGACCACGGCCGCGTGGGCGGAGCGGTTGGCCTGCGTCCACACCGTCGCGAACGCGTCGCTGTGCACGACCTGCGTCGCGGCCTTGGTGACCACCTGGTCGACGGCGTCGTCCAGTTTCGGCCCGAGTGCCTTGACGGCGGAGGCGGCCTTGGGGGGCAGGCCCTGCGACTGCAGCCAGGCGGCCAGGTCGGAGGCGACCGCCGGGCCGTCCACCTTGACGTCCACCGCGTGGGTGAGCCGGTTGACCGCGGCGTCCTGGACGGCGGGGTCGGTCGCCAGCGGAGCGACCGTGGCGACGTACTGGTCGGTGTCCAGTGCGATGTCGTGCACCCAGACGGTGAGCAGCGAGACCGGCACCAGGATGCAGGTCAGCGTGATCAGCACGGCCGAGACCGTGCTCATGACGATCCGCCCGGCCAGGGCGGGGCGCCCGGCGCCGGAGGGCGAGCCACCGTTGCCCGCCTCGCCCGTCCCCCGTGCGGACGGAGGCTCTGGCGGCTCGTTCATCGGATCTCCCAGCTCTCCGCGCGGCCGTGGCACCGCTGACCACCATTGCCCCGCAGAGCCCGGCCACCGGCACCCCGGGGAGGGCCGTCCGGAGGAGGTACGGCCGTATGGCTGCGCGCTCCCGGGAGACCTCGACCGGGCTGCGCCCCGGGGACCGGACCCGCCCCTGGCAGGTGAACCCCCGGGGCCGTTTCGCCGAACGGCGGGCCGCCCGCCATGCCGAACGCCATCGCGCTGCCCAGTGTTGGACGGAACCCGGAGTGCCGGCGCCGGTAACGGACCGCAGCGGCGGCCGGAGGTGCCGACGGCGATCGGAGGGATTGCGCAGTGGCGGAACAGCGTGGTCAGCCGGGGCGCGCTCGCTGGATCCGTGCCAGATCCGCCTGGATGCGGGGGCGGACGGCCACCCTGCGCGACGCCCCGTTCCCGCGCCGACTCGCGGCGCAGCTGATCCACGTCACCGTCCTGGACACCGCCACCCGCCTCGCGGCGCAGACGTTCCTCACCGCCATCCCGGTGCTGTTCGTGCTGTCCGCTTTGATGCCCCAGGAGGTGCGCAGCAGCGTCTCGGACTCCCTGCGCACCGTCCTGGGGCTCCAGGGTGCCTCGCTCGACGAGGTGAAAAGGGTGCTCCAGACCAGCCAGACCGCCACCGCTGATGCCTTCGGCGCCGTCGGAATCGTGGTGACCCTGCTCTCGGCCACGAGTTGCAGCCGTGCCCTGCAGCGTCTGTGTGAACGGAGCTGGCACCTGCCCCACCTGGCAGGGCGGCTGGCGGCATGGCGATGGCTCGCCTGGCTGCTCGTGTGGCTCACCGCCCTGACCGTCCAGGGACGGGTACGGGCCGGATTCGGGGTGGGCGACGGCCTCGGGGTGGTCCTCTACCTGATCACGGCCGCTCTTCTCTGGTGGTGGACGCAGCACCTGCTGCTCGCGGGCCGGGTCCCCTGGCTCCCCCTGCTTCCGGGGGCCGTGCTGACCAGTGCCGCGCTGACGGCGCTCGCCTGGGCATCGCGGCTCTACATCCCCCGCTCGCTGAACCGCAGCGTGGCGCAGTTCGGCCCGCTCGGCATGGTCTTCACCCTGCTCAGCTGGCTCATCGTGATGTTCACGGCCATCACGCTGGGGATCGCCGGCGGGTACGTGGTGGCGGGCCAGGGCCGACTGGCCCGGCTGCTGGGGACTCCGAATCCGGGCCCGGCGGACGAGGAATGACGGTCCCCGCACGGCCGCGGCCGTGCGGGGACCCGGATGGTGCGGGGCGCGTCGGTGGCGCTGCTGGTCCTGACACGGACTCCTTCGGGTAGCGGCCACCTGGCCCGGAACAGGAGACGGGAAGCGGGAGACGGAAGAGAGGAAAAGCCGGTTCAGAGGGGCTCCGGGGAGAGGGCGGCCGCCGGGCTCCGGACCGGCGCCGGTGGAGCCGACAGGAGATCGGCGACCCGGAGCAGGGCGAGGATGCGCTGGAACCCCGGCCGGATGCCGATGAGACGGAACTCCGCGTGATGGACGCCGCAGACCCGGCGGGCCTGGAGGAGGGCTCGCACACCGGCCGCGTCGCAGAAGGTGAGGCCCTCGACGTCGAGGTCCAGCCGATGCGGACGAGCCGCGAGGGCCCCGGCGACGGCATCTCCCACGAGCGCCGTCGTCGCTATGTCGAGTTCGCCTTCCAACGACACCGACGCGGTGTCCCGGGACATGCTGGCCCTGGTGCGGAGTAGGTCGTCGTCTCTCATCACGATCGCCCCGGAAGCTCGGCTGATGGAAAGGCCTCGGAACGGTGGCCCTACGTCCACCGTAGGACCGGGCCTGTCAACCGGTCGTGGGCCGACCGGACCGCATCAATGGCCCGAACGGCCTTGACCCGTGAGGAACTTGACTCCGCTCTGGAGCATCACCGTCACACACGGTCCCACTGCCGTCCGACCCGCGATGTATGGGCCGAACGGCCCATGGCGCCCCGGCCGTCTTCTGCGAACGTCGGAAGGGAGGATCGTCCCATCGCACTCACCGAAGGAGGCGGGACCAATGCCCGGCATCCACCACCGGATATCACGTCTCACCGTCGCGCCGGGCTCCACCGAGCTCGGACGTGTCGACTGGCTCGTCCTCGGTTCCTCGGCGCTCGTCGCCGGCGCGGTCGCGCACGCTCTGTCGGGCGTCGTCGCGATCACCAAGGACATGGTGCGCCCCGCTCCCCAGCGTGCGTCCGGGTCGGACCGCGCCGCGCCCCCTGCCGGCTCCAACGTCAACGAGCGGGACGGCTGGATCCTCATCAGCACCCTGTTCGTCATCGTCGGCGCGATGGCGCACGCCGTCGCGCGCGTCGTCGAGAGCACCAGGACGGTCGTGCACCCGACCGACCCGCAGCTGCGGTCATGACGCCCACATCGCCCGGAGAATGCACCCGATCGGCCGCCTCGGGCGCCCGGCTCGGCCGGTGCGCGGCGACACTGGCCAGATGGAACCGATGACCACCGACTCCGTCGCAGCGGGGCGGCAGGCCCGCAAGCGCCTGCCACGCTCGGCCCTCGGGAGCTGGGCCCCTGCACCGGAGCGAACCGACCCCGTCGAAATCCTGGAGCAGCAGGCCGCCTCCCGCGTCCCGGAGCTGGTCCCGATCCGGTACGGCCGCATGGCCGCATCCCGGTTCGCCTTCCTGCGGGGCGCACCCGCCATCCTGGCCGCGGACCTCGCCGCCTCCCCGAACACCGGGCTTACCGTCCAGCTCTGCGGGGACGCGCACCTGTGCAACTTCGGTCTCTTCGCCTCGCCCGAGCGCGCTCTGCTGTTCGACCTCAACGACTTCGACGAGACCCTCCCGGGCCCGTTCGAGTGGGACGTCAAACGCCTGGCCGCCAGTGTCGCCGTGGCCGCGCGCGAGAACGACGAACCGGACGCGTCCGCGTGGGCCGCGGCCCTGGCATCCGCCCGGGCGTACCGGATCGCCATGCGACGGCTCGCGAGCCTGGGCGAACTCGACGTCTGGTACGAGCGGGTCGACACCGCCGACCTCCTGCCACAGGTCCAGGTGCCGAAGTACCGCAAGCGCGTCAAGGGCGCCCTGGCGAAGGCACGCGGGCGCACCAGCCTGCAGGCCCTGGCCAAGCTCACCGAGCCGGGCCCGGACGGAGAGCCCCGCATCGTCCACGACCCGCCGCTGCTCGAACCGGTGGACCCGCAGGACATTCCCCGCCTCCACCAGATCCTCACGGACTACCGCGCCACCCTCCCCGACGAGCGGGCGGCGCTCCTGGACCGCTTCGAGCTGGTCGACGCCGCCCGCAAGGTGGTCGGCGTGGGCAGCGTGGGCACACGCTGCTACATCGGCCTCTTCCGGGGACGACTCACCGGCGAGCCGCTCGTCCTCCAGGTGAAGGAGGCGGAACGCTCGGTGCTGGAGCCGCACCTCCCGCCCAGCCTCCACCGGCACCAGGGGCGGCGGGTGGTCGACGGACAACGCAGGCTCCAGGCCGCCAGTGACATCTTCCTGGGCTGGGCCACCGGCCCGGCGGGCCGCGACTTCTACTGGCGGCAACTGCGGGACATGAAGGGCTCCGCCGTGATCGACGGCATGCCCCGGTCCCTCCTGGAGCAGTACGCCGACCTGTGCGGCCGCACTCTCGCACGCGGCCACGCTCGCACCGGGGACCGCATCGCCGTCGCCGCCTACCTGGGTGCCGGCGACGCGTTCGAACGGGCCGTCGCCGACTTCGCGCTCGCCTACGCCGAGCAGACCCGCTCCGACCACGCCGCACTCACCGCCGCGATCGCCGACGGTCGGATCACCGCACGGGCCGGGGTGTGAACGGGCCACGCCACGCCGAGTCGGCCGGGCCGCCTCCCGAAGGCGCGACCGGCCGGTGGAAGCCGCTGTACATCCTCGGCATGGCGCAGTTCCTCATGGTGCTGGACGCCTCGGTGATGAACGTGTCGATCAGCCAACTGGTCAGCGACTTCGACACCGAGGTCACGGCGATCCAGGCGGTCATCACCCTCTACACGCTGGTCATGGCCGCCTTCATGATCACCGGCGGGAAGCTCGGCGACATGTTCGGCCGCCGCCGCGTGTTCGGCCTCGGGCTCGTCGTCTACGGCGTCGGATCGGCGCTGACCGCCGTCGCGCCCACGCTGTGGGTGCTGGCACTCGGCTGGTCCGTCATCGAGGGCTTCGGGGCCGCCCTGGTCCTCCCAGCGCTCGCCGCCCTGGTGGCCGGCACCTATCGGGGCCGGGACCGGGCCATCGCCTACGGAGTCATCGGAGGCCTCTCCGGCGCGGGGATCGCCGTGGGCCCCCTGCTCGGCGGGTGGGTGACCACCTACCTGACCTGGCGCCTGGTGTTCGCGGGCGAGGTCGTACTCGTCGTGGTCATCCTGCTCCTCATGCGGTGGATCGAGCCGCAGCCCCTGCCGGAGCAGCGGCCACGGCTGGACCTCGGCGGCGTGGTCCTGTCGGTCGCGGGACTGGCCCTGGTGGTGCTCGCCGTCCTGCAGAGCAGTTCCTGGGGGTGGCTCCGTCCCCGCAACCCTCCTTTCACGGTGTTCGGGTTCTCCCCCACGGTCTTCGTCATCGCACTGGGCATGGCCCTGCTCGTCCTCTTCCACGCCTGGGAGGTACGCCGGGCGGAGCCGCTGGTGCGGTTCAGCCTGTTCGGCATCCCCAGCCTGCGCTCGGGCCTGTACATGCTGTTCAGTCAGAACACCATCCTGCTGGGCCTGTTCTTCGCCATTCCGCTCTATCTCCAGGTGGTCCTGGGTCTGGACGCCTTCGAGACCGGACTGAGGCTGTTGCCCGTGTCGGTCACGATGCTCGTCTCGGCGATGAGCGGTCCCCTGCTGGGCAGGTTCGCGTCCCCGCGCACCGTGGTGCGGGCCGGCCTGCTGGTGCTGGTCGCTGCGACGCTGTGGCTGCTCGGCACGATCCAGCCCGAACTCGACGACCTCTCCTTCGCACTGTCGATGGCACTCCTGGGACTCGGCATGGGCCTGCTCGCGTCCCAGCTGGGCAACGTGGTGCAGTCCAGCGTCGGCGAGGCCGATCGCAGCGAGGTCGGCGGACTGCAGTACACCGCCCAGAACCTCGGCTCGTCCCTGGGCACCGCGCTGATCGGCTCCATCCTGATCGGCGCCCTGGCGAGCGCCTTCACGGCCGCGCTGGCCAAGGACCCGGCGGTCTCGGACACGGTGCGCCAACAGGCCGGAATCACCATGGAATCGGGCCTCCAGTTCGTTCCGGCCGACCAGGCCGCCGCTGCCCTCGCCCAGACGTCGATCCCGCCGGACGAGGCGGCCGCCGTGGTCACGTCCTACCAGGCCGCCCAGCTCGACGGCCTGAAGGTCGCGGTCCTGGCCGCCGCCGGGATCACGCTGAGCAGCTTCGCGTTCACCGGCCGGCTGCCCGCCACCAGGATCAGCGGCGGCGCGTCCGCCCGCTCCGCCGGTACGCGTCCCCGCCGTGCCCCGTGAGGCCGCGATGTCGTCGACCGCGCGGCCCGAACGGCCTGGACCACAGTCCGGGACACGCCGTAGCGATCCCGGGCCACACTCAACAACCCCCCTTTCAAAGGAGTTGCCATGAGCACTTCTCCCGCCGAAGAATTCAACGAGCTCGGCCCGATCGACTACCTGATCGTCGAGTTCCCCGGCACCCGTCTGACCGGTGAGGGCATGCCCCTGCTCCTCGACCTGGTCGAGCGAAGCATCATCCGGATCCTGGACCTGACCTTCGTCAAGAAGGAGTCGGACGGCTCCTTCACCGCGCTGGAGGTCGCCGACCTGGACGGCGACGGACAGCTCGACCTCACGGTGTTCGAAGGGGCCTCGTCGGGCCTGCTGGGCGACGACGACATCAGCGAGGCGGCGAAGGCCCTGGAGCCCGGGAGCTCAGCCGCCGTCCTCGTCTACGAGAACCTGTGGGCCGCTCCCCTGGCAGCCGCCCTGCGCCGCGCCGGCGCCCAGTTCGTCGCCGGAGGCCGGATCCCGGTCCAGTCCGTGCTGGCGGCGCTGGAAGCCGTCGAGGCCACCGACGGTTCGGCCTGACCCCGCACATCCCGCATATCCCGCATATCCCGCACCATCGAAAAAGGAGGATCCGATGCCCGGACTGCTTCGAGGAGTGGCCCGCACCGCCGTGGTCGCCGGAACGGCGACGGCCGTCTCCAACCGCGTCTCGCGGCGGCAAGCCGGCCGGTGGGCCCAGCAGGACGCGCCGGCCGCACCAGCCGCACCAGCCGCCACCTACCAGGCACCCCCGCCGGCTGCGGCCCCCAGCAGCACCGACAGCACGATCGACCAGCTCCAGAAGCTCGCCGCCCTCAAGGAGCAGGGAGTGCTGACCGAAGCCGAGTTCGCCGCCCAGAAGGCGAAGATCCTCGGCGCCTGACCGTCCGAGGCGGAGCTGACGGCCGGAGCGGGGAGCACCTGCCGAACGCACCGACCGGCGTCCCTCAGCCCCGGCCGCGCTTCCGCGGCCGGGGCACCTCGCACAGGCCGGCCGTGAGCGACAGGCCCCACTCCCGCCGCACGATCCCCAGGCGCCGGACCGGGGCGGTCACCGTCCAGGTGGAAGCCGAAGAAGGTGTCGCGGGCGTGCAGAATCCCCACCGACTGGTGCTGCTTCCAGGAGTTGACGAGGTCGTCGTTGACCTTGGCCGTTTCGAAGTCGAGGTCCTGGGCCTGCCACGTGGCCAGGGTCGGACGATGTTTTCATGGTCAAGGCTGCCGCCTTTCTCGGGCTCCCGGCGGACGTGGGAGGCGCGGACGCGGGGGGCGTCATGCGGTGAACAGGTCGTCGTGGTGGTACGGGCGGGCTCGGCCGGACGGGACGGCTGCTCGGCGACCGGTGCCCGAGGGGCCGGTCGGTGGCGAGCCGGGCCCACAGGACGAGGAGCAGCGGCAGGGCGAAGTAGCCGAACCGCCCGGCGGGGGCGAGGAGGAAGGCGAGGCACAGGCCGGCGGCCAGCCGGTCGGCGGCGGCGACCAGGCCCCGGGGCGGCCGGACCACGAGCGAGACGGCCACGGCCGCTCCGCCGCACACCAGCAGCAGGACGGCCGTGTACCAGCCGGTCGGCCCCAGGTCGGCGAGCAGCCGGCCGGGCATCGGACTGGTGGCGGGCGTGGGGACGGCGCCCCGCCCGGTCGGGAAGCGGAGCACCTGCTCGACCAGCGGGCCGGGTGCGGCCAGCAACGCGGGCAGGACCAGGGTGAGCGTGCCGCCCGCCCAGACGACGATGCACCGGACGGCGGCACGGCGGCCAGGGGCGAAGAGGCCGGCGGCACGGCGGTCGGCGCCGAAGGGGCCGGCGGCGAAGAGGCCCGGGCCGGTCGCCAGCAGCGCGACGGCGACCGCGACCGCGGGCAGGGCGGTCCACTTGAGGGAGCAGGCGGCGGCGAGGGCGAGTCCGGCCGCGACCGGCCGGTGGCGGGCGGCGAGGGCGAGCGCGAGGGCGAGCAGCCCGGTCAGCGGCAGGTCGACGCCGCTGACGCACAGCGGCAGCGCGACCAGCGGGGAGGCGACCAGGACGGCGATCGCGTGCCCGGCGTCGAGGGGGCGGGCGGAGGCGCCCGGGGTCGCACCGCACCGCAGCACCGAGTGCGCGGCGACCAGGCAGGCCACCAGGGCGGCGGCGCACCACAGTCGGGGGTCGCCGGCCAGTCGGGCGGGGGCGGAGCCATCGCCGAACAGCCGGGCGGGCATGCCGAACAGCGTCATGCCCGGCAGGTACGGGTTGTAGTCCGTCACGGCCCGCGGGTCGGCCAGGTAGGGGGTGCCGCTGCGCAGCAGGGTCGCGGCGGAACGCTCGATCACCAGGACCTCGCTCTGGGCCTGACCGGTCGCCAGCAGGACGGTGAACGGCACCAGGACGGCGCCGGCCAGCGCCGAGCCGAGGGACAGCACCGAGCCGACGGGCAGCGCCGAGCCGAGGGAGAAACCCGCGCCGGCGGACAGCGCGCGGCGCGGCCGGGCCGGCAGCCGGCCGGCGAGGGCCGCCCCCAGGTAGCCGACAGCGGCGCACCAGCCCCAGACGCGGTGCGGCGCCAGGGTGGAGAGGGCGGCGAGGGCGGCCGCGAATCCCGTCGCGCCGAGCCAACCGGCGGTCCCGAGCGCGCCCCGTCCGGCACTCCCGCCGGCCTGACCGAGATCCTCGGCCGCAGCGGCCACCAGGTGGTCGCCGCGGTCGGCGACGCGCAGGCCCTCGCCGAAGCCGTGGACGAGCACCGGCCGGACATCGTCATCACCGACGTCCGGATGCCGCCCGGTTTCCGCGACGAGGGGCTCAGAGCGGCCCTCGAACTGCGGGCCCGGCACGAGCGGCTGCCCGTCCTGGTGCTCTCCCAGTACGTGGCGACGGCGTACGCGACCCGACTGCTCGGTGGCGACGGGCAGGACAGGGGCGGCCTCGGCTACGTGCTGAAGGACCGGGTCGGCGAGGTCTCCGAGTTCCTGGACACGCTGCGCCGGGTCGCCGACGGGCAGACCGTCATCGACCCCGAGGTGGTGCGGGTGCTGCTGACCCAGCATGCCGCGGCGCGGCCGCTGAGCCGGCTCACCCCGCGCGAGCGCGAGGTGCTCGCAGTGATGGCCGAGGGCTACAACAACCACTCGATCGCGGCCCGGTTGAGCGTCACCGAGGCGTCGGTGGTCAAGCACTCCAGCAACATCTTCATGAAGCTGGACCTCGACCCGGCGGAGGGCAACCGCCGCGTCCTCGCCGTACTGGCGCACCTGCGGGGCGAAGCGGGCTGACCAACCGCCAGCCCTCCGCCGTGCGGCGCACGGCGAGGCGGACGAGGCGCCGCACCGCCTCACGAGCCGAGGCAGCCGGAGGCGGCTGGAGACCCCCGTCCCCCAGCCGCCCCCGCCCCCAGCCGCCCCCTTCCCTGCGCTGCGGCCCCGGTCAGGCGAGGTCGCGGAGGCGGCGGATCGGGCCGGCCAGGAGGATCGCGGGGCCGGCGAGGCTGGCGGCGGCCAGGAGCAGCAGGGCGGTGCGGGGACCCCAGGCGGTGGAGGCGGCTCCGGCGGCGAGGGCACCGACGGGGATCGCGCCCCAGGAGACGAAGCGGACGGTGGCCATCACCCGGGGGAGCAGTTCGGGCGGGGTCTGGGTCTGGCGGTGGGTGCGAGTGACGATGCTGGAGACCACGACGCCCGCCGAGAAGCCGGCGTTGCCGACGGCGAAGACCAGGGTCGCCCAGCCGGACCCGGCGGCCGGGAGGAGGAAGGCGAAGAGGGCGACGGCCAGGGCCGCCCACCGCAGGGCGCCGCCGCTGCCGATCCGGGTGACCAGGCGGGGCGTGACGGCGGCGCCGAGCAGGCTGCCGAGGCCGCCGGTGGCCATCAGGGCGCCGACGGCGGCGGCCGGCGCGCCGAGGGTGCGGACCAGGAACACGGGGGTGAGGGTCATCAGGCCGCCGCAGACGAAGTTGATCGCGGTGACGTCGGCGACGCACGGCCTGATCACCGGGTGCCGGGTGACGTAGCGCCAACCCTCGCGGATCTGCTCGCGCAGGCCGACGCCGGGCGTCCGTCCGGCGGGCTGCTCCGCCCGGGGCAGGCTGCGCAGCAGGACGGCCGAGACCAGGTAGCTGACCGCGTCCAGCACCATCGAGGCCGCGCCGCCCAGGAGTTGGACCAGCACTCCGCCGAGCGAGGGCCCGGCCAGCTCGCTCGCGGCGGCGGTGCCGGAGAGCAGGCTGTTGCGGGCGGTCAGCTGCTCCTTGGCGACGATCGAGGGCAGGAAGGTGGAGTTGCCGACGTCGAAGACCACGCTCGCGAGGCCGATCACCAGCGCCACCACCACCAGCTGCGGCAGCCCGAGCACCCCGAACGCCGCCGCCAGCGGCACCGAGGCGACGGCCACCCCGCGGATCAGGTCCATCGCCACCTGGGTGCCGCGCAGCGGCAGCCGGTGGACCAGGACGCCGGCGGGCAGGCCGACCAGCAGCCAGGCGACGTAGCCCGCCGCCGTGATCAGGCCGACCTGCAGTGCCGTCGCGTGCAGGGCGACCACGGCGATCAGCGGCAGCGCCACCCGGGTGACCTCGTCCCCGAACCAGCTGACGGTGGAGGCGCTCCAGTAGCGCCAGAACACCCCCGCCCCGTCATCGTGCTTCGCCTCGCGCCCGGCCTCCGGTTCCGCCTCGCGCCCCGCCGGGACCGCTGTCCGCGTCGTCACGTCCACCCCTTCCGCACGCCGCACCTGGCGCGGCGGCCCCCGTGCGCCGGTCCGGCCGGGCCGCTCCGACGAGTGAGTCTCATTTTGGAACTCACTATAATCGACACTCATGCGGTACACCGAAGCAGCGGACCCCGACTGCGCGATCTCCCAGGCCCTGACGGTGGTCGGCGACACCTGGACCCTCCTGCTGATCAGGGACATCGCCGGGGGCACCCACCACTTCGACGGCCTGCGCACCGCCCTGGGCATCAGCCGCCGCGTCCTCACCGAACGGCTGAAGGCGCTGGTCGAGGACGGAGTGCTGGAGAAGCGGCTCTACCACCCGCACCCGCCGCGCTACGAGTACCACCTGACCGAGACCGGCCGCGGCCTGCTTCCCGTCCTGGTCGCCCTGCAGGACTGGGGCGGGCGCTACGTCCTGGGCGACGGCTCACTCTCCGCCACCAGCACCCCCGACTCCGCCGAGACCCGCCGCGCACACGCCCTCACCGGCCACCGGCTGCCGCCACTGGAGCTCACCTCCGCCGCCGGCCACCGCACCGACCCGGTCGCGGCCGGCTCCGCGTGGACGGTGCTCTACTGCTACCCCGGCGCGTACCCGCCCGGCGGCCAGGACTACCCGCCCGGCTGGGGCACCATCCCGGGCGCCGCCGGCTGCACCCTGGAGTCCAGCACCTACCGCGACCGGATGGCCGAGTTCGCCGCCCGCGACGCCCACGTCTACGGCATCAGCACCCAACGCCCGGACCAGCTGGCCGCGTTCGCCGAGCACGCGCGCATCCTGTTCCCGCTGCTCTCCGACGCCGACCTGCAGCTGGCCGCCACGCTGCGCCTGCCCACCTTCCGGGCCGCCGGCGTCGACCGGCTCAAGCGGCTCACCCTCGTCCTCGATGCCACCCGCACCGTACGGGGCGTGCTCTACCCGGTCGTCGACCCGGCCGGCTCCGTCGAGGACGCCCTCACCCTCATCGACCGGCTCACGACGGACTGACCGCAAGGTGGTCAGGAGGCCAGCAGGTCCTCCAGACCGCCACCCCAGTCGATCCGGGTGTGCTCCGAGCCGGCCGGGACGAGTTCGGTGGTGGCGGCGACGAACCGGTCGACCTCCGCGGCGGAGGTCGCGAGCAGGGCGACGCCTTCGTTGCCGGCGAGCGCGATGAGCAGCCGGGTGTCGTCGAACGGCGCGACGTGGACGTCGCCCTCGCCCACGGGCGTGTGGATACCGGCCGTCAGCAGGTCGCGTGAGATCGTCCACACCGCGTCGGCCTGGAAGTCGCTGAAGTCGAGGTCTATCGCGTAGGGGTCGTCGGGCCGGTAGGACCAGGCGACGTCCAGGTCCCGGCTGTGTTCGTCGCCGGTCATCAGCCGCATGGCGATCCGGGTGGTGAGACTTTCCATCGAGCGGGTCCCCTTTCTCGGGAGTTCTTCCTCGGGAGTTCGCTGGTGCTCGTTCGGCGGTGCTCGTTCGGCGGTGCTCGTTCGGCGGTGCTCGTTCGCTGGTGCTCGTTCGGCGGTGCGCGTTCGGCGGTGCGCGTTCGCTGGTGCTCGTTCGGCGGTGCTCGTTCGGCGGTGCTCGTTCGGCGGTGCTCGTTCGCTGGTGCGCGTTCGGCGGTGCGCGGTCGTCCGCGGCGTCTGCCGCTGTGAGTCTGCCGTTCCGGTGGGCGGAGAGGCCAATCCGTCCGCATGTCGGTTGCGCCACAGCAACTCTGACGGTGACTCAGCCATCCAGCGGTCCCGTCACCTCCTCGACGTGGCGCTTGAAGTCGCCCAGGTCGTCGATGACCCGGCGGTCGACGAAGCCGAGCGCCTCGGCCAAATGCTCCCAGAGCCCGTGCGGTTCGAGCTCCAGCTGGAGCATGACCCTGGTGGTCCGGTCGTCCACGTGGTGGAAGGTCACCACCCCGGAGTGCCGCACCGGCCCGTCCCCGCCGTCCCAGGCCACCCGCTCGCCCTCGACCACCTCCGTGGTCACGGCCTCGAACTCGCGCCGGCCGCCCGCGGTCCGCACGACCCAGGCGCTGCTGCCAGGACCGTCCCGGTCGACGCTCACCACGCCGCGCATGAACCGCGGGAACTCCTCGCACCGCACCCACTGCTCGTACACCGTGTCGAGCGGGGCCGACACCTCGACCGACTCCTCGATCCTTCCCATCGTTCCTCCTCGTCTCCCGGGCCCCGCCACGCCCGGCGGCGGCCCGTGCTGTCCGCGTGCCCCGATCCCCGTCCTGTATGCACCGACCCTGCACGACATCCCCCGCGGCGCCTTCACGGCACCCCCTGCGGCGGCCGGAGAACGATGGTGTGAGAGAGTCGGCGGCCCGAACACGAGGAGAAGCCGATGCACGGGAACGGGCCCGCGGGCGCGGACGGCCCCGGCGGCGGCCGGGTCCTGGTGGTGGACGACGACGCGGCGATCCGGCGCACCCTGGAACGCGGTCTGCGGCTGAGCGGGTTCACCGTCGCGCTGGCCGAGGACGGCGAGACGGCGCTCGCCCGTCTGCTGCCCGCCACCCCGGACGCCCTGCCGCCGGCCGCGACGGACGTCCTGGTGCTCGACGTCTCGATGCCCGGAATCAGCGGCGCCGAGGTCTGCCGGACCCTGCGCGCCCGGGGCGACGACCTCCCGGTCCTGATGCTCTCGGCGCTGGACGAGCCCGCCGACCGGGTGGCCGGCCTGCAGGCCGGGGCGGACGACTACCTGGTGAAGCCGTTCGCCCTGGAGGAGTTGGTGCTGCGGCTGCGCGCCCTGCTGCGCCGCCGCCCGCCTCAGCCCACCGACCGCATCCTGGCGGGACCGCTGGCGATCGACCCGGCGACCCGGCAGGCCCACCTCGACGGCCGTGAACTGCGGCTCACCCGGCGGGAGTTCGAGCTGCTCACGCAACTCGCCAGGAACACCGGCATCGTGCTCTCCCGCGAGCTGCTGCTGGAACGGGTCTGGGGGTACGACTTCGAGGTGCGCAGCGACGCCGTGGACACCTTCGTCAGCTACCTGCGGCGCAAGCTGGAGGCCGACGGCCGGCCCCGGCTGATCCACACCGTCCGGGGCGTGGGCTTCGTGCTGCGGCTGCCCGGCGGGAACGGGTAGCGGCCGCCGTGAGACTCTCCACCCGGATCGCCCTGTGGGCCGCCGCCGTGGTGCCGCTGCTGGTGGTGCTGGCCGGGCTGCTCCTGCTGCCGCTGGTCGGCCGGGACCTGCGGCACCAGCAGGACGCCCGGCTGGCCGACCGGGCGTCCGCCGTCCTGCCGAGCGTGCGCGCGCTGGTGGCGGCCGACACCCGGGGCCGTCCCAAGGTCGAGCAGAACCAGCAGCGCAAGGTGCTGGACGCCGCCCTGGACTCGGGCGTGCGGGTCACCGCCGAGGACGGCACGGTGCTGCTGTCGGTCGGGCCGCAGCCCGCTGACGACCAGGCCTTCCCCGCCGCACCGGGCGGGCCGGCCACCGTCCGCGACCACGGCGCGGCCTGGCGGGTGCTGACCGTCCACGTCGCCGGCAGCGGGGCGAACGGCGGCAGCGGCACGCTCTGGGTCACCGAGCCCGGCGGCCTGGCCGGCAGCCAGACGGCGGCGGTACGCCGCCGGGTCCTGCTCGTGGCGGCGGTCGCCGCACCGCTCTCCGCCCTGATCGGCTTCGCCCTCGCCGAGCGCGCCACCGCACCGCTGCGCCGGCTCAGCCGGCGCGCCGCGGAACTCGACCCGGCGGCCCCGCCGTCCCCCGGCACCGAGCGCGGCACCCCCTTCGCGGCGGAGCGTAGCGGCACCGCCGAGGTGGACGAACTCGCCGCCGCCCTGGCCCTGTTGCTCTCCCGCTACGACGAGCAGGCGCTGCGCACCGCCCAAGCCCTGGAGACCGCACGATCGTTCTCGTCCGCCGCCTCGCACGAGCTGCGGACACCGCTGATGAGTCTGCGCACCAACCTGGACGTGCTGGCCGCCCACCAGGACCTCCCGCCCGGCGAACGGGCGGAGATCGTCGCCGAGTTGCGCGACGACCACGCCCGGCTGCTGGATCTGCTCACCGCGCTCGGCACGCTCGCGCGCGGCGACCTCGTCGAGGTCGACTCCTTCGGCCCGGTCGACCTCGCCGAACTCGCCGACGCGGCCGCCGCCGACGCCCGGCGCCGGCACCCCGCGGCCGACATCACCGTCGAACTCCCGCCGGAACTCAGGGTGTTCGGGTGGGAGCCCGGGCTGCGGATCATGCTCGTCAACCTGCTGGTCAACGCCGCCGTGCACGGGCGCGGCGGGACGGCACGGACCGAACCGGCCCGGGTGACGGTCCGGCTCGCCCCGGCCGGTGGGGTCGCGCTGCTCACCGTCGACGACGCCGGGCCCGGTGTCGCGCCGGGCGAACGCGAGGCGGTCTTCCACCGCTTCCACCGCCGACGCGACAGCCCCGGCTCGGGGCTCGGGCTCACCCTCGTCGCCCAGCAGGCCGCGCTGCACCGGGGCACCGTCCGGATCACCGAGCCGCCCGGCGGAACCGGGTGCCGGGTGGAGGTCCGCCTGCCGCTGCCCGACGCCGACGCGCCGACCCTACGGCTCCCGGCGCGGCGGGACTGGATCGCGGGCGAGGAACGCTGAGCGCCGAGCGCCGGCCCCCGGCTCGCGCTCCGCAGCTCTCCGCTCCGCGACTCGCCGTTGCGCAGCTCTCCGTTCCACGGCTCTCCGTTCCACAGCTCCGCGTTCCACAGGGAATCCACAAGAAGTCGTCCTACGCTCCCGGCAACCGGGCCGGACCGGGCCCGCACCCACCGGCCCGGTTTCGACACCGTCCACGGCAGAAAGGGACGCCCATGTCCGCCAACCGCACGTCCGTCCGCCGCAGGGTCGTCAGCCGCCGGGCCGCCGCCCTCGGCGCGCTCGCCCTCGCCGGCTCGCTGCTCGCCACCGTCCCCGCCCAGGCGGACGGTGCGGCCGGCTCTCCCTCCGCCGCCCCGTCCGCCGGGTCCACGCCCACGGGCGACGGCGCGAAGGCCATCTGCAAGCGACTGCCGAAGACCGAGCAGCGCGTCACCAAGGCGCTCACCCGGCTGAACGGCGACGCCACCGTGTCCGGGTCGGTCGCCCGCCTGCAGCAGCGGGCCGGCAACGCCAAGGCCGCCGGCCACACCGAGATCGAGACGCTCCTCAACGACCGCCTCACCGCCCGCAAGGGCCTGGTCACTACCCTGCAGACCCGGCAGAACGACCTCACTTCCGTCGCCACCTGGTGCACCGCCCACAACCAGGGCGCCTCCAAGTGACCCGCCGCCCGCCCGCCGTCCTCGCCGCCCTGCTCCTCGCCGGGGTCGCCCTCCTCACCGCCTGCGGCCCCACCGGGCACCCGGCTCCCGGAGCCGCGGACACCAGCCAGGTCCAGGACATGCAGCACAAGCTCGACGCTGCCGAGAGCGCGGCCGCCCAAGCCGACAGCGACGCGGCAGCCGACGACAACTGACGCGCCACCGCTCGCCGACCTGCTCAGCGAGCGGTGTCCGCTCGCCCGCCGGTGCCGAACCACCGCTCGACGCCAAGCGTCCTGGGCGTGATCGTCCCCCGGCGGGCCGCCGCCTCCTGGGCCCGTCCTCAGCCGGCGGCGGGCTGTTCGGCGTCGCCGAAGCGGGCCAGGGTCAGAGCGCCGACCACGGCGGCCAGGAAGCCGATGACGGCGACCGGGGTCAGGTCGTGCCGGGTACGGTCGCCGAGGGCGAGCACCCCGACCAGGGCCGGGCCGAGCGTCTCCCCCAGCACCATCGCGGCCGTCGCGGAGGTCACCGATCCGTGCTGCATCGCCCAGGTCAGCGCGGCGAACCCGCCGATCCCCGCCACCGCGACCGCGTACGCCGAGGGTTCGGCCAGCAGCTGCGGCAGCCGTGGTTCCGGCAGCACCCGCACCGCCACCCCGACCACCCCGAACTGAAGGCCCGCCACCAACCCCAGCAGCGGGGCCCGACGGGCACCGCCGTACCGCACTGCCGCCCAGCCCGCGCCGAGCAGGGCCACCGCGACCAGCAGCACCCCCAGCCGCAGCGCGTCGTCGCCCGTGCCGTGGCCGTCCCGCCCGGCGGTGAGCGCCAGCAGCAACAGCCCCGCGCAGACCGCCACCACCCCGGCCCACTCGCTGCGCCGCAGCCGCACCCGCAGCACGCGGGCCGCCCCGACGGCCGTCACGGCGAGCGCGGAGGCCAGCGCCGCCTCGACCACGTAGAGCGGCAGCCGCTCCAGGGCGACGAGTTCGGCGGCGAAGCCGCACATGTCCATCCCCACGCCCACCAGGAACGGCCACTCGCGCAGCGCCCCGGCCAACGCGGCGGCCTCCCCCGCCGGTGAGCCCGCGCCGGCGGCACGCCGGGCGCCGACCGCCTGCAGCACGGTGGCCGACCCGGTGAGCAGCGCGGCCAGAAGGGCGGACAGCAGGCCGATGAGCATGGCCCGACGGTACGACCCCCGGCCCCCGCGCGATCGCCTGGCACGCCGCCGGCCCCGGCCCGACCTACGGACGACCGCGGCCGGGGCCAGGACGAAGCGCCGCAACCGGCCCGGGCCGGGGGAGGGCAGCCGGGCCGTCCCCGAGCCCGCGGGCTCAGGTGTTGCGGCGGGCGGACTCGTGTTCCTGGGCCAGGCGGCGCAGGGCGAGGAGGGCGGGTTCGAGCAGGACGGTGCGGAGGAGGGCGCTCTCGGCCTGGTCGACGGGGTCGGCGTGCGGGTCGAGCTGGTCGAGGTCGAGGACGGCGGTGCGCTCGGCGAGGGCGGCGTAGCCGAGGAGGGCGTCGTGGGAGATCTCCTCGCCGAGGGAGCGGAGGGTCTCGAGGGTCTCGCCGAGGACGGCGCGGGA
Organism: Kitasatospora sp. NPDC051164; assembly: GCF_044455625.1. Lineage (NCBI taxonomy): Bacteria > Bacillati > Actinomycetota > Actinomycetes > Kitasatosporales > Streptomycetaceae > Kitasatospora > Kitasatospora sp. NPDC051164. The sequence goes on from NZ_JBITFB010000022.1 coordinate 34,963, forward strand.
TGGGGCGTGTTCGGAGACCTGCCAGCCGAGTTCGCCGATCAGGGCGTCGACTTCGGCGCCGCCGGGTACGGGGGTCGGTTCGGTGTCGTCGTCGACCGGGCGGGCGCCGAGGACCAGTCCGAGGACCTGGTGGCGTTCTCCGGCGTGGGCGGCGACCGCGCCGAGGACCTCCTTGGTGGCGCTGACGCTGAGGCCCCGGACGCCGATCAGTGCGCGGACCAGGCGCAGGCGGCGCAGGTGGGTCTCGTCGTAGTCGGCCTGGGTGGCGGCGGTGGCGCGGCCGGGCTGCAGCAGTCCCTCGCGCAGGTAGTACTTGATCGTCGCGGTGGGGACCCCGCTGCGGCGGCTCAGTTCGGAGATGCGCACTGCTCCCGCTTTCCTTCTCGCTGGGTCTGGCAATTGGATACCAGCACTGTCTAACATAGATAGTGCCACTACCCAATACGGCGCCGTCCCCGCGCCGTCCCGGACGCCGTTTCCCCGACGAGGAGTGTCAGCCATGCCCACGCTGCCCTGGATCACCCCGAACCCGGCCACCCCCGGCACCTCGGCGGTCGTCATGGCCTCCCGCTTCGAGGTGCGGTCGCTCGCCGACGTGCCGCGCTTTTTCGTCAAGTCGCTGGCCGTCTGGCGACAGCTGCGCCGCGCCCCCGGCGCCCTCGGCGCCTCCCTGATCGCCCGGCCGCTGCGGCGGACCTTCTACACGCTGTCCGCCTGGGAGAGCCGCGAGGCCCTCAACGCGTTCGCGGCCGCCGAGCCCCACCGCTCGGTCATGAGGGGCCTGCGCGACACCACGAAGGAGGCCACCTTCACCTTCTGGCCGACGCCCGTCGAGCAGCTCCCGATCCCCTGGGCCGACGCCCACGCCCGCCTCGATGCCGAGCGCGCCGGGGCCGCGGCCTCGGATGCCATCTGACTGCCGGCGTGACACCGCCCGCCGCCGCACGCGGGTGCGGCGGCGGGCGTCCGGCCGCTCGGCCGCTCGGCTGGCCGGTAGGCCGGTAGGCCGCGGGGACGAGGCCGGCGGCCCTGCCCGTGCGGGGTGTGCGGGGTGTTCGGGGCGAGCCGGGCGAGCGGCGGGCTGGCCGGAGCAGGCGGGACATGGTCTCTCCTTGATCGACTTGATCGACTTGATCGACGGGGCGGCGACGGTCGCCTGCCCGCCAGCAGAACACCCCTGACCGCGCGTCACCCCCGATCGACCGTCGCATCCACGGCTACATCCCCCGGTCGGTCGCCCCGCCCGCACGGTCGGGCGCGTCCCGGCGGTCCGCACCAACCCCATTTTGTGACGTGGCCCTGTCTAGTTCGTTCCCGTCCCGGTGTGATGGGATGTGCCGTCACGGGGTGATGACCGCTGGTGGGGGTGGTGTGTGTGATGCGCAACGGACGACTGTCAGGGCTCGACGGGGACGCGGCGTACCTGGTCGCCGTCGGACTGGTCCGACTGGGCGCGCAGGAGTGGCTGGGCAGGGCGGGCGTGGCACCGGCCTGGGTGGGCGGCCTGCGGGCGGCCTCCTTCGCGGACGCCTGGCTGGCGTTCGGCGACCCGGCGGCGCCCGGGCTACGGGCGCCGGCCACGGCGGTGCTGCGGGCGGTCGCCGAACGAGCGGCGAAGCTGGTCGTCGAGTCCTGCGCGGGGGACGAGCCGACGGCCCTGGAATGGCTGGGGCAGCGGTCGGCGGAGGCCCGCGAGCAGGCGCGGCGGGACGACGTGTCGCACCCGGCCGAGCCCTGCGCGCTGACCCTGGTCTGGCACGGCGTCCAGGCCCTGGCCACCGGGGACGAACCGGATGGACCAGATGAACCGGACACGCCGTACCACGGCAGGCGCAGCGCGGAACGCATGGACGAGCGGATCGAGGCGTACGTACGGGAGCGGCACCGCCGCCAGGACACCCTCGCGCTGGTACTGGGCTGCACCCGGATCGCCGCGGCCGCGCTGGTCGAGCTGTGCGATGCCGATCCGGAGCGGGTGTGCCGGTGGCTGGAGGAGGACGCGGCACGCGCCATGCCGCGCGGCGGACCCGTACCGCTGTGGGTGCCGGGGCGGCCCTGGCAGCCGGCGGGCTGACGAGGCCGCCCGACTCCTGGGCGCCGACCGGGTCAGGAAGCGCCCAGGAGTCGGGCGGCCTCGGTCATGGCCGGGCCGAGGGCGAGGTCGAGGCGCAGCTCGGCGAGGTCGTCGCCACGGGTGGGGCCCTGGTTGACGATGGCGACGGGCAGCTGCGCACGGGCGGCGCGCCGCACGAAGCGCAGGCCCGACAGGACCGCGAGCGAGGAGCCGAGGACCACCAACGAGCGTGCGGTGTCGACCAGTTCGTAGCAGTGGTCGACCCGGGCGGCGGGCACGTTCTCGCCGAAGAAGACCACGTCCGGCTTGAGCACGCCGCCGCAGTCCGCGCAGGGCGCCACGCGGAATCCCTCCACCAGCTCCTGCGGCAGCTGCGCGTCGCCGTCCGGGCGCAGCGTGGCGCCTGGGCGGCGGAAGCCCCGGTTCAACTCGTCCAGGCGCTGGTCGAGTTCGGCCCGGGAGCTGGTGCGCCGGCAGTCGAGGCAGACCACCCGGTCGAGGCCGCCGTGCAGTTCCACGGCCTCGCGGGTGCCGGCCGCGTGGTGGAGGCCGTCGACGTTCTGGGTGATGACCGCCGCGACGTGACCCGAGCGGCGCAGCCGTTCCACCGCGCGGTGGCCGGCGTTGGGCCGGGCCCGGGCGAAGGCGGGCCAGCCGGTGTGGCTGCGGGCCCAGTAGCGGCGCCGAGCGGCCTCGCTGCCGGTGAACTCCTGGTAGGTCATCGGGGTGCCGGTGCGGCGGCGGCCGGTGGCGCCGCGGTAGTCGGGGATGCCGGACTCGGTGGACAGTCCGGCGCCGCTGAGCACGACCGCACCGCGCCGGTCCAGCAGCCGGACGAGGCCCGTGAGGCCCGTGAGAACCGTCGGACCCGCGAGGACGGTCGAACCCGCCGGACCCGCCGAGCTCTCCGGCGGTTGCGGTGCGGTGGCTTCCGACGCGTCCATACCGCCGAGGGTAACCCCGCCGCCGGGCAACTTCGCCGGGCGGCTATGCGTCCCCCGTGGCGAACGCGACGATCCGCGCGAGGGACGGCTGCCAGCCGTCGGCGGTGTCCACGAGCAGGCAGGGGACGTCGAGCGCGATCGGCGCCCACGACTCGATCGGCCGCTCCCCCGCCTCGATGCGGCGCAGGAGTGCGGCGTCCGCGTGCACGGCCCGCGAGGGCAGGTCGGCGGCACGGCGCGCGATGCGCCGGCGGGCGAGCTCCGGGTCGACGACGCAGCGCACGACGCGGATGCCGGCAAGGTCGGCGAGCGGCTCCAGGCCCGGACGCCACAGGCGGTCCTGGAAGGCCGCCTCCGCCACCAGGCTCGTCCCGGCCGCGACGAGTGCACCGATCGCGCGGAAGAACGCCTCCAGCGTCCTCAGGTCCAGGTCGTTCCCGGGATCAGCGACGTTCCCGGGATCAGCGACGTTCCCGGGATCAGCGACGTTCCCGGGATCAGCGACGTTCCCGGGATCAGCGGCTTTGCCGGGATCAGCGGCTTTGCCGGGATCAGCGGCTTTGCCGGGATCGGCGCCGCCTGCGGCCATGCGCTCCTTGAGCTCGTCCCGGCAGACCACCGGCCAGCCGAGCGCGTCCGCCAGGGCGTGCGCCAGTGTGGTCTTGCCCGCCCCGGGCGGGCCGCTGACGACAACCAGGGTCGGACGTCGGGTCGTGCCGCGTGAGGTCATGCCACCGGATTCTGCGCCCGGGCCGCCGCCGTCCGCCACCTCCCCGGTGGGTGACGGACGGCCGATGGTGGGTCGGTCCGGTCGACCTTCTCCCAGCTGTCACCGCCCGACATCGAGGTGTACTCGGAGGGACCGCCGGTGTACGAAACCGCGCCGCCGGTGTACAGCCGACCGGCGGCCTCGAAGCACCCCCCGAGCCGGCCCCCGCTCTCAGCCCCAGCCGGGCACCGGCGGCAGCGGCCACGCCGGCGGGGTCGGCAGCGGGCCGCCGGCGGGGGTCTCCGGGGCCGGGCCGCGGCCGACGAGCCAGGCGAGCAGGACATGCCCGGGGCCGCTGACGGCGGGGCCGGTGGCGGCGAGGGTCCAGGTGCGGCCGAGGTCGGTGGCCTCCAGCCGGGCGACGGGGAAGTCCCGCGCGGCCAGGGTGGCGGCGGTCGTGTCGAGCGCCCAGGTGACGTAGCCGGTGGGCCAATCGGCGCTGGTGCGGCCGAGGTTGAGGTCGACGTGGTGGGTCTCGAGTTCGCGCCGGGCGCGGTGGAGGGTGAACCAGGCGGGGTGGCGCCACCCCGCGAGGGCCGGCACCAGCGCGGGCCAGCGCTCGACCGGCATCGCCGCCGCCTCGTCGAACAGCCCGTCCAGACTGCGCCGCAGGTCCGTGACGAGGTCGGCCGCACCGCGCTCGGCCCCTTCGCGCAGCGCGCGGTCCAGCGCGGTCGCGTCGGCCCGCGGGCCGGGCTCGGTGCCGGTGCGGGCGAGCGCCAGCAGCCAGCGGTACACGTCGGCGCTGCGCGCGAGGTGGGTGATGACGTGGGCGCGGCTCCAGCCGGGCAGCGCGGACGGTTCACGGGCCTGCCGGTCGGTCAGGCCACCCAGGTCGGCCACGAGGCGCTCGGCGGAGTCGCGGACATCGGCGAGCAGGACGGCCGGTCGGGCGCCGGCGGGGTCGGCGGTGTGGGTCACGGGCACGTACTCTACGGCCGACCGAGCCCACCCCCTGGGCGTGGGCTCGGAACCATGCGCGGATTCTCGCCGGCGGCGGCGTGGCCGAACCACTCGCCTCCGGTTGACGGAAAGTCAGCGCGTTCCCGGCGGCCGGACAACGGTCGCGGGGAAGGGTGTACCGGTACGACATCGGGCGGTTATGCTCGCGCAGTATCACCTGCCCGATCGCGGCTGACCCAGGGGGGATCAACGCGCGCGGCCCCTTCACCCGTTCCTGCTCGCACGCGGTTCCGCGCAGCACGACGGGGATTTCGCGCCGGCGCCGAGCCACGCCACGGACGCCACCGGATCCGGAATTCCGGGCGCCCCCTCCATTTCTCCGAATACGGGACAGCGATAACGGCAATGGCCCGATCGATCCGATCGGTGCCCGGCCACCAGTCGCGACAGATTCGACGAAGTGAGGACGAACGTGATGAAGAATCGGACCGTTTCCGCATTACGGCGCCTCGCGGCGATGTGCGCCGCGGCGACGCTCCTGTCGGTCGGCGTCGCGGGTTCCGCTCCCGCCGCCGACCTCACCACCCCGATCTGCCAGGCCACCACCGTCGACGTCCCGCTGGGCTCGGGCACCGGCCGGCTGTGGGGCGAGCTGTGCCGTCCGGCCGGGTCCTCGCCGAGCACCGTGGTGACGATGGTGCACGGCGCGACCTACAACCACAACTACTGGGACTTCCCGTACGAGCCGGACACCTACTCGTTCAGCCGGATGCTGAACCGGGCCGGGTACGCCACCTTCGTCGTCGACCGGCTCGGCACCGGCAACAGCACCGTCCCGCCGAGCTCCCAGCTGACCCTGGCCGTCGAGGCCGGCCACATCCACAAGGTCGTACAGGACCTGCGGGCCGGCCGAATAGGGGGCACCGGCTTCCACAAGGTGGTGCTGGCCGGCTACTCCCTCGGGTCCGCGGTGTCGGAGATCGAGGCGTCGACGTACCACGACGTCGACGCGCTGCTGGTCACCGCCCTGGGCCACTACAACAACCCGGCGGGCACGCAGGCGATCATCGCGAACGGGCAGGACCCGAACACCGACCCGGTGACCGGGGGCCGGTACCCGTACGACGCCGGCTACGCCACCACCAGGCCGGGCAGCCGGGCGACCGTCTTCTACGCCGACCAGCCGATGGACCCGGGCGTGCTCCTGATGGACGAACTCACCAAGGACGTCGACGTCTTCATGGAGGCGAGCGACCCGCTCATCACCGATCCCTCGGTCAGCAAGGCGATCAATGTCCCGGTCATGTTCGCCCTCGGCGACCACGACCCGCTGATGTGCGGTGCCGGCTACGAGGACTGCACGTCGGCGGCGGCCCTGCGCGCCCAGGAGGCGCCGTTCTGGAGCTCCGCGCCCAGCTTCGACGTGCTGCTGCTCCCGAACGCCGGGCACGGCCTGAACCTGGCGCCGAACACCGGGGTCCTCCACACGGCGGCCGCGGCCTGGCTGAACCGGGTGGTCGGACACTGCTGACGGCACACGAGTGCCCGATGGCCCCGTGAGGGTGCCATCGGGCACGACGTGACGTCACCCGCTCAAGCGGCCGGCCCGCCTCCGCCCGGCTCGTCTCCGCCCGGCTCCACCCCGTCCGACGCGACCCCGTCCGACGCGACCGCGTTCGGCGTGACCCCGTCCGGGCCCGGCGACCGGTCCTTGAACAGGAACACGGCGTTGGCCGGGCAGACCCGCGCCGCTTCGCGTACGGAGTCGGCCAGTTCGGGTCCGGGCTCGGGAAGCAGCACCTCGGCGACCTCCGCGACGTCGCTCATCCGGAAGACCGCGGGAGCGGCGTCCACGCAGTGGCCGTAGCCGGCGCAGCGGGTCAGGTCCACCTCGACGCGCGCCACCCGGGCCTTCCCGCCCCGCTCCTGCCGCAGCGGCATCAGAGCAGGACGCCCATGTTGCCGGGCATGGTCTCGGCGTCGAGGACGACGCGGTGCTCGACGAAGCGCAGCCCGCCGGCCGTCCGCGTGAGGATGTCGTCGTAGCGGCCGCAGACGTGGAAGCGGGACGGTTCGACGCGGTCGGCGATGTACAGGACGACGTACGCCTCGGCCTTGATCCGGCCGTCCTCGGTCTCCCGGGCGCGCACGTTGGTGACGGTGTGCAGGGTCCGGGTCGGGTTGTGGCGCAGATAGCCGTTCATGTAGGCGGCGCGCTCCTTCAGTGCGCCGAGGCCCCGGTCGGTGTACCACCACATGCCGGTCGTCGAGACGTTGTTGTGCGTGCCGACCGCGTACAGACCGGTGTCGAGGAACAGGTCGACCCAGGCGTTGGGGCGCTTGTCGTCCATCGCCAGGGCGTAGGACACGTAATGGTCCTCGACCTCGCTGCGCAGGCCGGGAGAGGTCATGACCACTGTGGACATGGCGGTGTCGCGCCTTCCTTCCGTCGTCGGGCCGCTCACGACTCGTCCTGGAGGTACTGCTGGTAGACCCGGAAGAACTCGCGCTGCGAGTACTCGTCCCGGACGTCGGCGTCCTCGCCGCCCCGGCCGGGCTCGGTCCCGCGGGTGAAGAGGTTGTACCGGCCGCCCTCGCCGCGCACGCCGATCTGGCAGCGGGCGGCGGCCTCGGTGTCGTCGCAGCTGATCTTGCCCCACGAGCCCTGGGTGTCGGCGAGGTTCTCCAGCACCTCCTGCCGCGCGGCCTCGTCGTCCTCGACGTCCGAGTAGACGGTGATGTCGACCCGGGCCCGATCGACGCCGAGCGGGGTGACCGTCTGGATGTACCCCGCTTTCATGCCGCGCGGGGTGTCCTTGGGGCCGGGCTGGATGTCGAGGTTGGGGAAGAGCGCGAGCACTTCCTGCCGGATCTCCGGTGGTTCGCCGCCCCCGAAGCCCTCGAAGCCGTCCGGCGGGCCGGGCGGTCCCTGGGCGAGCATGCTGTTCCAGCCGACCGGCATGGTGCCGTCCGAGAAGTCCACCCCGCTGAAGCGCTGGAGGGCGCGGGCGTACTTCGGCGGGTCGAGCGGAGGGAAGGCCCACTGGAGGACCGAATGCCCGGGCGCCGCGCCCCAGTTCCAGCCCCGTGCGGCGGTGCCGACCAGCAGGTCGCGGATGCTGCGGTGGGTGAACTCGGCGTGGTAGTCGTCCCGGAAGTTCTCGTGCCAGAACTTCCAGTTGCCCTCGTAGATCCAGCTGTTGCGGCCGATCGGCTCGATGCCCTGCACGTACGGCGCGAGGTGGTCGGTCATCTCGCCGAGGAAGTCGGTGAGCGACGGCACCGTCGGCCGGATCGCGACGAAGACCAGGTCGTGGAAGGTGTCGCAGTGCACCGGCTTCAGGCCGAGGGCGCCGCGGTCGAAGTCCGGTCCGTAGCCCTCCTCGTAGGGCACGCCGGTGAGCTCACCCTTCAGGTTGAACGCCCAGGCGTGGTACATGCACTTGAGGACCTGGCCCTGGTTGCCGCACCGCTCGCCGGTCAGGATCGCGCCGCGGTGGGTGCAGGCATTGTGGAACGCGCGGATCTCACCGTCGTTGCCCCGCACCACGAGCACCGGCTGGTTGGCGATGGAAACCGTGAAGTAATCACCCGGCTTCTTCAGATCGCGAGTCAGGCAGGCGTAGTGCCAGGTCCGGGTGAATATCCTTTCCTGTTCCAGTGCGAAGATCTTCTCGCTGGTGTAGATTTCCCGGTCCACCACCCCGGTGGCGAGATCGGTGCCGAAATCCGGGCTCAACTTCATGGGGCAACCTCCCTAGGGGCACGCGAACGCCGCCCTGCCCGCTCAAGATTCGCGACGATTGTGACAACCGAGCGAGTTCATCGTCAACGATCAGCGCGGCGCCGGCGCCCTTGTCCGACTGGGGAGAATCCCCAGTCGGACAAACCCCCGGAACCTTTCCCCGCGTCATTGACAGGCGGCGGATTCCCGATGACCCTCGGACGGGGCATCGACCCGCGCAGGAAAACGCCGACCAGCCGCCTCCGGCCGTTCGAGGACGCCGCACACGGGGGCGCTGATGCTCCCGGCGCCGCCCCCACCCCACCCCACCTCCGGAGTTCGTGATGACTCTCCTACGGCTGGACACCAGCATCCTCGGCCCCCGATCCAGCACCGCCGTGCTCGCCGACCTCGTGGAGCGGGAGTGGCGCGCCGCGACCCCGGACGCGCCGGTGGTGGTCCGGCGCCACCTCGGCGAGGCCCCGTTGCCGCCGACCGCCTGGGCCGCCGCGGTGGCGACCCGGTTCACTCCCCCGGAGCGGCACACGTCCGAGCAGCGGGACGCCCTGGCACTGGCCTCGTCGCTGACCGACGAACTGGTCGCCGCCGACGCCGTGATCGTCGCGGCGCCGCTCTACAACTTCGGTGTCTCCCAGCACCTGAAGGCCTGGGTGGACCTCGTCCTCACCGATCCGCGGATGGCCCCGGGCGGGGAGAGACCGCTGGCGGGCAAGCCGGCGGTGCTGGTGACCGCCCGGGGCGGCACCTACGGGCCGGGGACGCCGCGGGACGGCTGGGACCACGCCATCGGCTGGATGCGTCGCATGTTCGACGATGTGTGGAAGCTACAACTCACCGTAGTGGAACGGGAGTTGACCCTCGTTGGGATCGATCCGGCACTGGACCGGTTCACCGAGCTGGCCGCGCGCACCCGGATCGCCGCCGAGGAACAGGCCCGCGCGGCGGGCCGGGACCTCGCCCGGCGCGAGAGCGCCGTCCTCGGCTGAGCCTCAACTCCCGCCCACCGCCCGACAAGGAGGACACCGTGCCCGCACGCACCGGGAAGCAGTACCTGGACAACCTGACGTCGCTCCAGCCCGAGATCTACCTCAACGGCCGCCGCATCACCCACGTCACCGAGGAGCCGGTCTTCGCCGGCCCGCTGCGGACCGTCGCGGAGCAGTACGACCTCCAACTGGACCCGCGGTACGTCGACATCTGCACCTACGCGGACCCCACGACGGGTGAACGGCTGTCGCGCTCGTTCCAGCCGTGCCGGAGCAAGGAGGACCTGGTCGCCAAGCGGCGGCACTTCAAGCTCCGCGCCGACCACACCTTCGGGATGATGGGCCGGTCGCCGGACTTCATGAACGCGTTCGTCCTGGGCTGGAACACCAACGCCCCGGTGTTCGGCGAACTGGACGAGCGCTTCGGCCGGAACGCCCGCCGGTACTACGAGCACGTACGGGACAACGACCTCTTCCTGACGCACGTCCTGATCAACCCGGCGATCGACCGGTCGAAGACCTCGTCCCAGCAGGAGGACCCGTTCCTGCACCTGGGGAAGGTGCGCGAGACCGACGAGGGCATCGTCGTCCGTGGCGCGAAGATGCTCAGCACCATGGCGCCGTTCGCGGAGGAGCTCGTGGTCGTCCCCTTCGGGGGCATCGCCCCGGGAGACGACGACTACGCGGTGGTGTTCGCGATCCCCACCGACACACCGGGGTTGAAGTTCATCTGCCGCGAGCCGGTGGCACCGGCCGGCCGGACGGAGTTCGACCACCCGCTCAGCAGCCGGTTCGAGGAGATGGACTGCATCGCCGTCTTCGACGACGTGCTGGTCCCGTGGGACCGGGTCGTCGTCGACGGCCGGCCCGGCAGCCGCGACCTGGTCAACCGGGTGCTCGGCAACGACCCGAGCGTCCTGGTGGTCAACGGCGCTCGGAGCCTGGCCTCGATGGAACTGCTGTGCGGCATCGCGACGAAGGTCGCCGACGCGACCGGGATCGACGAGTTCCTGCACGTCCAGGAGAAGCTCGGCGACCTCATCTCCCGGCTCGACACCCTGCGGACCCTGTTCTACGGCGCCGAGGCCCTGGCCGCCCCGCTGCCGGACGGCACCTGGGTGCCGTACCTGCCGGGGATGATGGCGTTCCTCATGCAGACCGCGCCGACGCACCGCCGGATGGTCGAGGTCATCCAGATCCTGGCGGCGGGCAACTTCTTCTACGCGCCGTCCGGCGGGGACTTCGCCAACGAGGAACTGCGCCCGCTCATCGACCGGTTCGTGCGGGGTCGCCCGGGCGTCTCGGCCGAGGAGCGGGTCCGGCTGTTCAAGCTCGCCTGGGACGTGGCCGGCGACGGGTTCGGCCAGCGGCTCATGCAGTACGTGAACTACTACAGCGGCGACCCGGTGCGGCTGACCGCCGGGCTCTACCTGGGCTCGGACAAGACGGAGATCCACCGCACGGTCGAGCGGGCGCTGGCCGGCTCGGACCGGAGCCTGGACATCCCGCTCTCGCCGGAGGTGCTTCACATGGCGCCCCCTCCCGCGCCGACCAAGCCGCTCACCGGGATGTACCCGGCAAAGAGCCAGCCGTCGTCGTAGCGGCCGTGGCGGTGTGCGAGCGGGGAATCTCCCCACTCGCACACC
>NZ_JBITFB010000022.1:46127-57685 GCF_044455625.1 Kitasatospora sp. NPDC051164
CCGGGACCACCGGGACCACCGGGACCACCGGGACCACCGGGACCACCGGGACCACCGGGACCACCGGGACCACCGGGACCACCGGGACCACCGGGACCACCGGGAGCACGGGGATCACCGGCAACCCGGAGGCGCGATGCCAGGGATTCTGCAGCCAACGTAATTTGACCGAACGTCAGGAATGCCAGACGCCAGTGATGCCGAGGCTGCTAGGATGCTAGCAATCTCACCCTCGGTCGCCGGTGGTCGGCGCCCGGCGGCACCTCGCATCCCCGGCACGGCCGGGAGGACGGAAGGACGGCGATGGCGGGTACGGGCCGGTTGATCATGAGGGGCGTCGTCGGCGGACTCGCCATCGGCTTCGGTGGCCGGAAGCTGTTCGGCTGGTTCGGCGGATCGGGCCACGAGCAGACGGCGGAGAACTTCGAGAAGTTCGGGTACCGCAACGGCGGGGCGATGGCCACGCTGGCCGGTGTCACCGAACTGGCCGCGGGCGTGGGCCTGGTGACCGGGACGGCCACCCCGCTGGCGGCGGCCGCCCTCATCGGGGAGATGGTCAACGCCGCGGCCGTGCACCGGCGGGAGGGCCTGTGGGCCGAGAACGGCGGCTACGAGTACCCGGTGGTCCTGATCACGGCCGCGGCCTGCCTGGCCTGGGACGGCCCGGGGCCGCTCTCCGTCGACCGCGCGCTCGGCCGCGAGCGGACCGGTGCCGCCTGGGGGCTCGGCGCCCTCACGCTCGGCGTTGCCGCCGGGACGACCGTGTGGCGCGTGTTCCGCGACGAGACGTACTGATTCCCCACAGCAGACCGATGCCAAGCTGAACACTGATCCCACGCTCCTCGGCTCCCGCGACGATGCCGAGGAGCGTGCGTCATTCCATCGGGTGAACTCGGCAGTACGGGACGAGCCCCGCAGCACGCGCCCGGGCGCGACGGATCCGCCCGGGCGCAACGGCGCGGGCACCGAGCATGACCTACCGTGATCGGAGATCCACGGACCGAGAGCGAGTACGTCATGCCTGCCCAGCGAACCGTCGCGCCCGAGTCGACCGCCTTGCGAGTGGCCCTGTGGCGGGCCATGCACGTCCAGGTCGACGCGCCCCCGCACGTCCTCGAGGACGAGATCGGCCTGGAACTCGTCGCGCCGGGTGAGAACTGGCGCCGCCGGCCCGACATGGGCAGGAACGCCACCGGCGGGTTCCGCGCGGGCGTCGTCGCCCGGGCGCGGTTCGTGGAGGACCTGGTCGCCGAGCGGTTCGCCGCCGGCGTCCGGCAGTACGTGATCCTCGGCGCCGGCCTGGACACCTTCGCCCAGCGGCGCCCGGAACTCGCGGCCGAGATGCGGGTGTTCGAGATCGACCAGGACGGCCCGCAGGCGTGGAAGCGGCAGCGGCTGAACGAGCTCGGCTACGGCGTGCCCGACTGGCTGCGCCTGGTCCCGGTCGACTTCGAGGCGGACGAGGACTGGTGGCAGCGCCTGGTCGAGGCCGGCTTCGACCCCGCCCGGCCGGCGGTGCTGGCCAGCACCGGGGTCAGCATGTACCTCACCAAGGACGCGGTCGCGGACACCCTGGCCAAGGCGGCGAAGACGGCCCCGGGCTCCGCCTTCGCGATGACCTTCCTGCTGCCGCCCGAGACCGTCGCCGCCGCGGGCGAGCAGCCGCACTATCCGATCCGGTTCCGCAGCTTCTTCACCGCCGAGGAGATGCTCCGGCTGGCGCGCGAGTGCGGGCTCCACGAGGTGCGGCACGTCTCGACGGCGGACCTGACCGAGCGCTACTTCGCCGGGCGCCCGGACGGGCTCCGGCCGGACGTCGGCGAGTCCTTCCTGCTCGGGTCCGTCGTCTGACGCGGGTCCGTCGTCTGACCCGGGACCGGCGTCTGACCCACGTCTGGCGTCTGACGCGGGTCCGTCGTCTGACCCGGGACCGGCGTCTGACCCACGTCTGGCGTCCGACCCGGGACCGGCGGCCGGGGGGCGACGAAGTCCCGGCTGCGGATCAGCGCGGTGGCCAGCACGCCACCCACCAGCGCCAGCAGGCCGGCGACGAGCAGCACGGCGTCGAGGGAGTCGGCGAATCCGGCCCGGATCGCGTCGGCCAGCGCGTCACGGGCCTCCGTCGGCGCGAGCGCCACCGCCCGGTCGGTGACTCCCCGGTGCACCGCACCGGCGATCTGATCGACCTGGCCGCTCAGCGCCGGGATGTCGGCCAGCCGGTGCCGGAGCGTCGCGTGCAGCGAGGCCGCGAAGATCGTGCCGTAGCAGGCGACCCCGACCGCGATGCCGATCTGCCGGAAGGTCTGGTTGGCGCCCGAGGCCATCCCGGACCGGTGCGGCGGCACGACACCCACCGCCGTCGAGGCGAGCGGTGGATTGACCAGGCCGGCGCCGAGGCCGGAGACGACGAGCCCGGCGATGAGGTGGGTCCACTCCGACCCGGCGGTCAGGCCCCGCATCAGCAGCAGGCCGGCGCCCACCAGGCCGAGGCCCGGGCCGATCAGCCACCGCACCGGCACCCGACTGGTCAGCCGGCCCGCGGCGAAGGCGGCGACGAAGGTGAAGGCGGAACCGGTCAGCAGTCGGACGCCGGTGACCAGCGGGCTGCCGCCGAGGCCGTTCTGGAGATAGAGGACGAGGTAGACGAAGACCGCGTACAGCGAGGCGTTCATGGCGAAGGCCGCCACCGAGCCGCCGACGAAGGTCGGGATGCGCAGCAGCGACGGGTCGAACATCGGCTCCGGCACCCGCCGTTCGACCAGCGCGAACGCCACCAGGCAGAGCGCCGCCAGGCCGAGCCACAGGGGCACGCCGCGCTGCCCCCAGCCGGCTTCGCTCGCCGTGATCAGCCCGTACACCAGGCCGAACAGCCCGGTGGTCAGGGTCACCACGCCCGGCCAGTCGATCCGGCGGTCCCCCGCGGTGCGGGACTCGTCCACCCGGCGCACCGTGATGACCAGCGCGGCGATGCCGACCGGCACGTTCACCAGGAAGATCCCGCGCCAGCCGACGCCGCCGGTGAGCACGCCGCCGAGGACCGGGCCCAGACCGGTCGCGACGCCCGCGACCGCACCCCAGACACCGAACGCCACGCCACGCTGCCTGCCCTGGAAGGAACCGGCGAGCAGGGCGAGCGAGGTGGCCGACAGGATCGCGCCGCCGCTCCCCTGCACCGCGCGGAACAGGACCAGCGTCGACGCGTTCGGCGCGAGGCCGCAGAGCAGCGAGCCGCCGGTGAAGACCACCAGGCCGACGACGAACACCCGCCGCCTTCCGTACCTGTCGGCGAGGAAACCGGCGGTGAGCAGCAGCGCGGCCAGTGTGAGGGCGTAGGCATCCGTCATCCACTGCAGGCCGGCGAAGCTCGCGTCGAGCGCGTGCTGGATGTCCGGCAGGGCGACGACGACCACGTTGACGTCGATCAGCAGCATGAACATCGACGCGCACACCACCAGTAGCGTCCACCATCGGCGTTCCATCGGGCGGGGCCTCCTCGATTCGCAGTAGCTACGCAGCGGCTTACGCAGTGGCTAGCGCCCGGCCGCTCCGGCGATGTCCAGGATCAGCCGCCTGCCGTGCAGTTCACCGGCCTCCATGCGCCGGTGGGCCTCGGCGGCGGCGGGCAGGGGCAGGGTCTCCGTCCTCCGGGCCCTCAGCCGCCCGGTGGGGAGCAGGCGGTTGAGGGCGTCGGCGGCGTCGGCCAGTTCGGCCGTCGTGGCACGGGAGATGACGAAGCCCCGGATCGAGCCGTCCTTCATGTAGAGCGCCCCCGCCGGGAGGACGGGGTGCGTGCGCGCGCCGGCGAGCAGCACGATCCGGCCCCGGGGTGCGAGGAGTTCGACCGCGGTGCCGAGGTCGTTCCGGCCCGAGGTGTCCAGGTGCACGTCGATCCCTTGCGGGCAGAGCGAGTTCAGGTGCTCGGTCAGGCGGGGGTCGGCGTAGTCGAGCACCTCGGCTGCCCCGATGCCGTGGCAGTACGCCAGGTCGCGGCGGGCGGCGGTGGCGATCACCCGGGCGCCCGCCTCGGCGGCCAGCACGACGAGCGCGCTGCCGACGTTGCCGGCGGCACCGGCGACGAGGACGGTCTCCCCCGGCCGGAGGTCGCCGTGCCGGAACAGCGCGAGCCAGGCGGTGGCCCCGGGGTGCACCACGGCGAGGGCCGTGGTCGGCGCCACCCCCTCCGGCAGGTGGTAGAGCCGGTCCGCCGCCACCACCGCCCGTTCCGCCGCGGCCCCCGGCCGGCCGTCGTGGCCCAGGCTGTTGCACCACACCCGGTCGCCCGGGGCGAAGCCGGACACGTCGGCGCCAGTCTCGGCGACCACACCGACCACGTCCCGGCCGATCACGAACGGGAAGCTCAGCGCGGTCCGGTACTGCCCGGACCGCACGAAGGTGTCCACCGGGTTGACCGTCGTGGCAAGGACGTTGACCAGCACCTCGTTCGATCGGGGCCGTGGGGCCGGGAGTTCGCCGTGCCGAATCTCTTCGGGTGACCCGAGTCGGTCTACATAGGCAGCCAGCACCCTGCCGATTCTGGCACCGGTGGACCGCGCGCGGGAACGTGCGGAGAAACGACCTGAGGCTTCGTCAACTCACATAAGACGTGCCGACTTGACGCACCCGCGACCTCTTCTTTGACTGCCGGCGCCACCCGCACGAGATTCGATCCATGACCTCAACCGATTTCCAGCTCACGCCCTTGTTCGATGTCCGGGCGCGGACCCGGATCGCCGCGTCGCCGGCCGAGGTGTACGCGGTGGTCAGCGATCTGCCTCGGAGCGCCGAGTGGAGCCCGGAGTGCACGGGCGGTACGTGGGTGGCCGGCCGCCCGGGGACGGTGGGCGCCGTCTTCCGCGGCGAGAACCTGCGCGCCCCGGACGTCGTCGCGTGGGCGCCCGTCGTCCGGGGCGTGTGGCGCACCGAGTCGCAGGTGGTCGCCGCCGAGCCCGGGCGGCTCTTCCGCTGGGCCATGCGGGACAGCGCCGGGAACCCGCAGGACAGCGTCTGGTCGTACGAGATCACGCCGGACGGCGACGGCTGCGTCCTGGTGCACGGCCTGCGCATGGGCACCGCGACCGAGGGGATCCGGGGGATCACCGCGGAGATGGACGAGGCCACCAGGAGGAGGTTCCTCGCCGAGTGGACCGAGAAGCTGGCCGGGGACCTCCAGGCCACGCTGGGCCGCGTCAGGGCGATCGTCGAGAAGGCGTGACCGGGAGGAAGGGCGGAACATGCTGCTGCAACGGGTGGGAAATCGTGGAATCCGGCTGGGCACGCTCTTCGACCGGGCGGCGGCCCGGCATCCGGCCAACGTCGTGGTCCTCGACCACGATCTGGACCTGGCACCCGAGCCGGGCCGCCGGCTGACCGTCGGGGAGATCGCGGACCTGGTCGACGACTTCGCGTCCCGGCTGTGGGCGGCCGGGGTCCGTCCGGGAGACCGGGTGGTCGTCTACAAGACGAACAACGTCGACATCACCCTGCTGGCGTGCATGGCCGTGCGGATCGGCGCGGTGCCGGTGCTGCTGTCGCCGAAGCTCGACGGCGCGACCGTGGCCGAGCTGGTGCGCCGGGTGGACCGGCCCTACCTCATCACGGACCAGGCCAAGTTGGACGGCGAACTGCCCGCCGCGGTCTTCGACCACGCGCGCCGGGTGCTGCTCGCCGCGGGCGACCACCCCGACGCCCGACGACTGCAGGACCTGGCCGGTTCACCGCGGGTCGCGCCGGTCGCCGTGTCCGCCCACCATCCGACGCTGATCACGCACACGTCCGGCACCACCGGCATCCCGAAGCTGGCCGTCCACACCGGCTGGACGCTGCAGGCCCGCTACCGGCCGCAGGCCGCGGCGGCCGCGCTGGTCCGCAAGCGGCGCCCGGTGGCGATGCACGTGTCCTTCGTGCACTCCCGGCTCTTCACCGCGATGGCCATCGCGCTGCTGCGCGGTTTCCCGCTCGTCATGCTGGCCGACGACGACCCGCGACGGACCGCCGACCTGTTCGCCCGGCTGCGCCCGGGTGTGGTCGAGGCCCACCCCAACACGTTCATGCGGTGGGAGGAGCTGGTGGACGACCCGCGACGGCCGCTGGCCGAGGTGAAGTACTTCAGCAGCACCTTCGACGCCATCCACCCCCGGACCGTGCGGCGGATGCTGGGGGCCTCCCGGCACCAGGTGCCGATCTTCGCCCAGCTCTACGGCCAGAGCGAGGCCGGACCGGTGGTCGGGCGGATCTTCACCCGGTGGCGCGGCGAGGACGCCGACGGCCGCTGCGTCGGCCACGCGTTCCCCGGCATGACGGCGGTCCGGGTGGTCAGCCGGGACGGCCGGCCGGTGTCCGAGGCGTCCCCCGGATTCATCGAGATCCGCTCCAACGGCCGGGTACTGACATACCTGGGCGAAGCCGAGCGGTACGCCCGGCAGGAGCACGACGCGTGGTGGCGCATGGGCGACGTGGGCTACCGCACCCGGTGGGGCTGCCTGCACCTGCTCGACCGCGAGGTCGACGTCATCCCCGGCTTCGGCAGCACCCTGACCGCCGAGGACACCCTCTTCTCCGCGCTGGACGAGCTGGCGGAGGTCATCATCGTGCCCGGCCCGGACGGCAGGCCGGTGCCGGTGGTGTGCACCCGGGACAACAAGCCGCTCGACCAGGCGGCGTGGGAGCGTGCCACGGCCGGCCTGCCCCCGATGGCGGCGCCGGTCCAGTGGCGCCAGGCGGACCTGCCGCAGACCGCCACCACCAAGATCAAGCGGCTGGAGCTGGCGAAAGCCCTGAGCAACGGGAACCGGGGCCGATAGCGATGGCGAAGGTAGTCGTCGCCGGCGGCGGCATCGGTGGGCTGGCCGCCGCCTTGGGCATCGCGCGGCGGGGCCACGACGTGGTGGTCCTCGAACGCGGCGCGCACTTCGCCGAACTCGGCGCCGGGCTCCAGCTGGCGCCGAACGGGATGCACGCCCTGGCCCGCCTCGGGCTGGGTGCCGACGTCCGGTCCCACGCGGTGCACGTCGACGAGCTGCGGTTCATGGACGGTGTCACCGGTGAGCACGTCACCAGCGTGCCGCTCACCGAGGGCTACCGGCGGCGGTTCGGCAACCCGTACGTGGTCGTGCACCGCCGCGAACTCCACGGGCTGCTGCTCGCGGCCTGCCTCGACACGGCGCGGATCGAGCTGTGCCCGAGCCGGCCGGTCGCCGGGTACGAGCAGGACGGCACCCGTGCGACGGCCGTCCTCGACAACGGCGAGCGGATCACCGGTGACGCACTGATCGGGGCGGACGGCATCCACTCCGCGGTCCGTCGGCAGCTGGTCGGCGACGGACCGCCCCGCATCTCCGGCATCACCGTCTACCGCGCGATCATCCCGATGGAGCGGGTGCCGGAGCCGCTGCGGTGGAACGCCGTGACGTGGTGGGCCGGTCCCGGGTGCCACTTCGTGCACTACCCGATCGCCGGGGGCGAGTACCTCAACCTGGCCGCCAGTCACGACGGCGGCGCCACCCGGGCGCTCGCCGGCGTCCCGGTCGAACAGCGCGTCGTCCGCGACCTGTTCGGCGGGCTCGACGCGACGCCGCGCCGGCTCCTCGACCTCGGTGAGCAGTGGAAGTCCTGGGTGCTGGTCGACCGGGCCCCGGTCCACGACTGGACCGACGGCCCGGTCGCCCTGCTCGGCGACGCGGCCCATCCGATGCTGCACTACGCGGCCCAAGGGGCCTGCCAGGCCCTGGAGGACGCGGTGGTGCTGGGCGACCTGCTGGACGGCGGCGGAACGGACGTCGCCGGGTGCTTCGCGGAGTACAACCGGCTGCGGCGCGACCGCACCGCCGCGGTCCAACGGATCTCCCGCGCGAGCATCGCGCTGTGGCACCCGGCCGGTGCGGACGCCTCGGCCAGGAACGCGGCGCTGTCCGGGATGTCGCCGACCGACCTGCACGACCACCTCGCGTGGATGCACGGCGCACGGGACTTCACCACCGGCGCCCCGACCGCCCTCCCCCACCGGGAGGCGGCCCGATGAGCGACCGGCACCTGCAGGTGTGCATCATCGGGGCCGGTCCCCGCGGGCTGTCGGTACTGGAGCGGCTGTGCGCCAACGCCCGGCACGATCCGACGGCCCCCGCCGTCACCGTGCACGTCGTCGACCCGCAGGCCCCCGGCGCCGGCGCCGTCTGGCGGACCGGGCAGTCCCGCCACCTGCTGGCCAACACCGTGGCCTCGCAGATCACCGTCTACACGGACGCCAGCATGCGCATCGCCGGGCCGATCGAGCCCGGCCCCAGCCTCCACGCCTGGGCGCGGAACGTGGCGCTGCTCGGCTCCCCCGCCGACTACGACGAGGACGTCCTCGCCGAGGCACGGACCCTGGGCCCCGACTCCTACCCCACCCGGGCGCTGTACGGGCACTACCTCCGGGACGCCTTCCGGCGGGTGGTCTCCTTCGCCCCCGAGCGGGTGCGCGTCCGGGTGCACCGGTCGCTCGCCGTGGCCATGGCCGACACCCACGGCCTGCCCGACGGCGCGCAGGGCGTCCGGCTGGAGAACCGGACCCGGCTCGACGACCTGGACGCCGTGGTGCTGGCCCAGGGCCACCTCCCGGCCCGGCTGACCCCCCGGGAGGAGCGCGCGGCCAGCCTGGCCCGCATCCACCACCTCGGCTACCTGCCGCCCGGCAACCCCGCGGAGACCGACCTGAGCGCGGTCACGCCGGGCCGCCCGGCGCTGCTGCGCGGCCTCGGGCTGAACTTCTTCGACTACATGGCCCTGCTGACCGTCGGCCGCGGCGGCTCCTTCGTCCGCGACGGCGACCGGCTGCGCTACCGGCCCGGCGGGGACGAGCCCCTGCTCTACGCCTTCTCCCGCCGCGGAGTCCCGCACCACGCACGCGGGGAGAACGAGAAGGGCGCCTCCGGCCGCCACCGGCCCCGACTGCTGACACCCGGATTCCTCGACGGGCTGCGCCGCCGCGCCCGCGCGGGCGGCCGGGTCCGCTTCGGCGCCGACCTGTGGCCGCTGATCGCCCGGGAGGTCGAAGCGGTCTACTACGGCGCCCTGCTGGCGTCCCGGGGGCGGCAGGCCGAACGGGAGGCCTTCTCGGAGCAGTACGTGGCGCTGCCGGACCCGGCGGACCGGGCCCGGCTGCTCGAACGCCACGGCATCGCCCCCGCGGACCGGTGGGACTGGGCACGGATCGCCCGGCCCTGCGCCGGTACGGAGTTCGGCGGGCGGGCGGAGTTCCGGAGCTGGCTGCTGGCGTACCTGGCGCGGGACGTGCGAGAGGCGAAGGCGGGCAACGTCAGCGGGCCGCTGAAGGCCGCCCTGGACGTGCTCCGCGACCTGCGCAACGAGATCCGGCTCGCGGTGGACCACGGCGGCCTGGACGGCGACTCGCACCGGGACGAGCTCGACGGGTGGTACACCCCGCTCAACGCCTTCCTCTCCATCGGCCCGCCGGTGGCGCGCGTCGAGGAGATGATCGCCCTGATCGAGGCGGGCGTCCTCACCCTCACCGGGCCCGGCACCCAGGTGCGCTTCGACACTTCCTCCCCGGGCTTCGTCGCCAACTCGCCCCTAGCGCCGGGACCCGCGGTGCGGTCCGGGGTCCTCATCGAGGCCCGGCTGCCCGAGCCGGACCTGCGCCGCACCGCGGATCCGCTCCTGCTCCACCTGCTCCGCACCGAGCAGTGCACCACCTACCGCATCCCGAACGCCCGCGGCGGCGCCCACGAGACCGGCGGACTCGCCGTCACCGAACGCCCCTACCGGCTGCTCGACGCGCACGGGCAGGCCCACCCGCGCCGCTTCGCCTACGGCGTCCCCACCGAGGCGGTGCACTGGGTCACCGCGGCCGGCATCCGCCCCGGGGTCGACTCGGTGACCCTCGCCGACGCCGACGCCATCGCCCGCGCCCTGCTCGCCGTGCCACCGGTGGACCGTCAACCGGTCGCGGCCGACCCGGCGAGCGATCCGACCGAACTGACGGGAGTTCCGATATGACGATGCCGCCGCCCCCCGCCGACGCCCGAGCCGCTACCGGTGCCGGTGCCGATGCCGATGCCGGCCTGCTCTCCCCCGTACGGGCCGGCACCCCCGTCGAGGCCGCCGTCGCCGACCGGGCGTGGCTGCAGGCCATGCTCGACGCCGAGGCGGCACTGGCCCGGGCCCAGGCCCGGCTGGGCACCGTACCCGGACCGGCGGCCGCCGCGATCACCGCCGCGGCCCGGGCCGACCGCCTCGACCTGCGCCGAATCGCCGTACAGGCGCGGGAAACGGCCAATCCGGTGGTGGCACTGGTGACGGCGTTCACCGCGCTCGTCGCCGCCGACGACCCCTCCGCCGCCGAGTACGTGCACCGGGGCTCCACCAGCCAGGACATCTTCGACACCGCCGCCATGCTGGTCGCCGACCGGGCGCTGCGCCTGCTCCGGCAGGACCTCGGCCGGACGGCGCGGGCGCTGGCCCGCCTCGCCGGACGGCACCGTGACACGGTGATGGCCGGCCGGACCCTGGCCCTGCACGCGGTGCCCACCACCTTCGGGCTGAAGGCCGCGGGCTGGCGGAGCCTGGTGCTCGACGCCGCCGACCGGGTCGACCGGGTGCTGCGGGACGGTCTGCCGGTGGCGCTCGGCGGGGCGGCCGGCACCCTCGCCGGGTACCTCGCCCACGCCGGCGCGCACGCCGACGCGGGGGGCGCCGCCGACCCCGGCGGGTACGCCGACGCCCTCGCCGACGCGTTCGCCGCGGAGACCGGGCTCGCCCGGCCGCAGCTGCCCTGGCACGCGCTGCGCACCCCGATCGCCGACCTCGCCGCCGCGCTCTCCTTCACCGCCGGCGCCCTGGGCAAGATCGCGCTCGACGTCCAGACTCTGGCCCGCACCGAGATCGCGGAGCTGACCGAACCGGGCGCGCCCGGACGCGGCGGTTCCTCCGCCATGCCGCACAAGCGCAATCCGGTGCTCGCCACCCTGATCCGGAGCGCGGCGCTCCAGGTACCGGTGCTGTCAGCCGGGCTGACGCAGTGCCTCTGCGTCGAGGACGAGCGGTCGGCCGGCGGCTGGCACGCGGAGTGGCAGCTGCTGCGCGAGTGCCTGCGGCTGACCGGCGGATCGGCGCACACCGCGGTGGAACTGGCCGAAGGGCTGCAGGTGCGGGCGGACCGGATGCGCGACAATCTCGCCCTCACCGGGGGCCGGATCGTCTCGGAACGGATCGCCGCCGTGCTGGGCGCCACCCTCGGCCCGGCCGCCGCACGGCACCTGCTGACCGAGGCCGCCGCGGCCGCCGAACGGTCCGGCCGCCCGCTGTCCGCGGTGCTCGCCGAGGCCCCGGAACTCGACGGCCGGCTGCCCGCCGGCGAGTTGGAGCGACTGTGCGACCCGGCCCACTACACCGGCGCCGCCGGGCCGTTGGTCGATCGGGCGCTGAAGGAGTGACGCTGACGACGGAAGGGGGGCCCCCCCCGGGGGGGGCGCCCCCCCCCCCCCCCCCCCCCCCCCCCCCCCGCCGCCGCCGCGGACCCGGCCGGAGCCCCCCCCGCCCCGGCCCGGCCCGCCCGCGCCCGG
>NZ_JBITFB010000022.1:57695-68765 GCF_044455625.1 Kitasatospora sp. NPDC051164
CCGGGCGGGGGTGTGGGGGGGCGTGGGCCCCCCCCCCCCCCCCCCGGCGGCGGGGGGGGGGGGGGGGGGGGGGGTTGTTTGGGGGGGGGGGGCGGGGGGGGGGGGGGCCCGCCGGGGGGGGGGCCCCCCCTTCCGTCGTCCTCACCGGCCCAGGGCCTCACCGAGCCGGTCGGCGATGACGCGGACGCCGTCGACGGTGAGCACCGACTCCGCGTGGAACTGCACCGAGGCGAACCCGGGCCCGCGGAGCGCGTGCACCTCCCCCGTCGCCGGATCGCGGCTGATCTCCACCGCGCCGATCCCCGGGTACTCGGTCTTGTCGTCGTCGCTGCGGGCGGCGAAGGAGTTGTAGAAACCGACCCGCTCGGGGCGGCCGAACAGGTCGATGTCCTGCTGGAGGCCCTGGTTCGGCACCCCCTTGCGGATCACCTCCAGCCCGAGCCGGGCGCTGAGCACCTGGTGGCTGAGGCACACCGCGAGGAACGGCCGCCGTTCCGCGAGCAGCCGGTCGACCGCCGCGTGCAGATGGGCGATCTTGGGCTGCCCGACGTCCAGCGGGTCGCCCGGTCCCGGGCCCGTCACGACCAGGTCGTATCCGTCGAAGGTGTACCGCTCGTCGAATCGACGGACCGTCACATCCAGTCCCAGCGAGCGCAGTTGGTGGGACAGCATGGCGGTGAAGGTGTCCTCGGCGTCGACCACCAGCACCCGGCGGCCGTCCAGCGCGGACCGGGGGCCGTACAGCCCGGGTCGGGGGCCGTTGCGCCGGTCCGCGTCGGTCAGCCAGAAGTCGGCGATGCCGGTGTTGCGGCGGGCCAGTGCGGCCCGGACACGCGGGTCGTCGGCGAAGCGCGCGGGCCGGTCGGCCCGGACGGGTGGCCCGTCGGCGCGGGACGCGGGCCGGTCGGCCCGCAACGCGGCGAGCAGCCCCGCGGCCTTGGCCCGCGTCTCGGCGACCTCCGACACGGGGTCGGAGTGGCGCACCAGGGTCGCCCCGACCCCGAGCCGGAGCCGGCCGCCCCGGTCGATGTCGGCGGTGCGGATCAGGATGGCGGAGTCCAGCGTGCGGCCGCCGCCGCCGTCGCGGCCGATGAGCGCGACGGCCCCGCTGTAGTAGCCGCGGCCCGCGGGCTCGTACCGGCGGATGATCCGGCAGGCGTTCTCCAGCGGGCTCCCGGTCACGGTGGGGGCGAACAGGGTCTGCCGGAGGATCTCGCGCGGGTCGCGGGTGCTGCGCCCCTCGATGAAGTACTCGGTGTGCGCCAGCCGGGCCATCTCCCTGAGGTACGGGCCGACGACGCGGCCCCCGCCCTCGCAGATCCCGGCCATCATCTTGAGTTCCTCGTCGAGGACCATGTAGAGCTCGTCGGTCTCCTTGCGGTCGCCGAGGAAGGCCAGCACGTCCGGGAGGGCCGGGCCGCTCGGCGGGTACCGGTAGGTGCCGCTGACCGGGTTCATCACGGCGGTGCCGCCGTGCACGCTGATGTGCCGCTCGGGGGTGGCGCCGACGAACGTCCGGTCGCCGGTGTGCACGATGAACGTCCAGTACGCGCCGGTCTCCTGCTGGAGCAGTCGGCGGAACAGCGACAGGCCGTGCCCGGGCGAGTAGTGCGTGATCTCCGCGACGTAGGAGCGCTTGAGGACGAAGTTGCCGCCCTCGCCCCGGCCGATCTCCTCGGTGACGACCGTGCGCACCAGGTCGGCGTAGTCGTCGTCGGAGATGTCGAAGTGCTCGCCGGAGAGTCGGATCGGCAGGTCGGGCAGCTGTGCCAGCGCCTCGTGGCAGGGCACCTCGGCCTGGGCGGTGACGGTCATCGCCAGCAGCGGTTCGCCGTCGTCGGTACAGGCGAAGCCGCGCTCGGCGAGCTGCCGGAACGGCACCAGCACCAGCACGTCGTGGCCCGCGCCGTCGGCCCGTTCGGGCAGTGGGATGTCGGCCAGGGCGGCCACCGCGGACACCTCGCCGACGAGGACGTCCAGCACCTCGCCGCCGGTCCGCTCCGG
This sequence comes from Kitasatospora sp. NPDC051164, assembly GCF_044455625.1. Classification (NCBI taxonomy): domain Bacteria; kingdom Bacillati; phylum Actinomycetota; class Actinomycetes; order Kitasatosporales; family Streptomycetaceae; genus Kitasatospora; species Kitasatospora sp. NPDC051164. Next base: position 59,700 of record NZ_JBITFB010000022.1, read on the forward strand.
GCGGTGGATCAGCGCGAACGCCGGTGGCCGCGGCGACCGGACCAGCTCGAGCAGGTCCGGCGCGGCGGGCGTCGTGGGCGCGGCGGGCGTCGTGGGCGCGGTCACGCGCAGAACGCCTTGACCGTGGTGACCACCGCGCAGCGCCGGGCGGCGTAGTCGAGGGTCAGCCGATGGTGGTCCGCGGAGAAGTCCGCGATCGCGTCGGCGACGAGGAACGTCTGAAGGTCGTTGGTGAACGCCTCGACGGCGGTCATCAGCACCCCGACGTGCCCGTACACGCCGCAGATGACGAGCTGGTCACGGCCGTGCCGCGCCATCCGCTCGCGCAGGTCCGACCGGAAGAAGGCGCTGTAGCGCCACTTGGTGAACAGCCAGTCGTCCGGGGCCGGCGCCAGTTCGTCGACGATCCGGCGGTCGGCGGGGTCGACCTGCATGCCCGGTCCCCAGAAGTCCCTGAGCAGTCCGCGGTCCTCGGCGGTCATCCCGCCCGGCTGGGCGGTGTAGGCGACCGGGATGCCGAGGCTCACGCAGCGCTCGCGGAGCTGCGCCGTGTTGCCCACCAGTTCACCGCGGAGGGTGTCCGGGAACGGGCGAACGAAGTAGCGCTGCATGTCGTGGATGAGCAGCACCGCCCGGTCCGGGTCGGCTTCCCACCCGGCGACGTTCTCGGGCAGGTCGCCCGCGTCCGGCATCGGGTAGGGCTCGATGGGGGGTATCCCTGCCATGGCCTTCTCCTTCACGCCCAAGGTTCCTCACACGCCCAAGGTGGCGCCGCCGTCGACGGTCAGGTCGTGCATGGTGATGTGCCCGGCCTGTTCGGAGAGCAGGAAGACCACGGCGTCCGCGATGTCCGCCGGCCGGGCCAGCTTGCCCAGCGGGATGCCCACCTTGTAGGCCTCGGCCCGGCCGTCGATCGTCGCCTGCGGGCCGGTCTCGTCGTGCCACATGGACCGGAGCATCGCGGTGTCGGTGGAGCCGGGGGCGACGACGTTGCAGCGGATGCCGTGGCGGGCGACCTCCAGGGCCAGGCACTTGGTGAACATCGTCGCCGCAGCCTTCGACGCGGCGTAGGCGGCCATGTCCATGCGGGGCGTGCCGGCCGCGTTGGACGCCACGGTGACGATCGCGCCGCGACGACGGGGCACCATGCGGTCGACCACCGCGCGTGACACGTGCATCACGCCCGTGGTGTTGACGGCGAAGGTCGCGGCCCAGTCCTCGTCGGTCAGTCGGCGCACCGGGCTGAGGTGCAGCACGCCGGCGGCGTTGACCAGGTGGTCCACCGGTCCCAGCGTGCTCTCCACGCCGTCCACCAGTTCCGCCACCTCGGCGGCGCGGGTGACGTCGGCGGGGAACGCCGCCACGGACAGGCCGTCGGCGACCATCTTCCCCGTCACCTCGTGGAGTCGTCCGGCGTCCCGGTCGACCGCGGCCACTCGCGTGCCGCGCCGGGCCAGGGCGCGGACCACGGCCGCGCCGATCCCGCCCGCTGCCCCGGTGACCAGGGCGACTGTGTCCTCCATCGTTCAGACCTCCATTGCAGGGTGTGCACGGGGAAGTTCCGGTTCGGGCCCGCCGGTTGCTTGCCGTCGAGCCGGTCGGCGCTCACGTCCGCCAGGCCGAGACCACCTCGACGGCCTGGTCCGGGTTGAGGCGCGGATCGCAGAGGCTGGTGTACTTGTCCCCGACGTGCGGGACGTCCGCCGGGGTCCGGGCGCATTCCGTGACGTCGTCCGGGGTGGTCTCCAGGTGCAGACCGCCCGCGACGCCGCCGCCGTCGCCGACCGCGTCCTGGAAGCGGGTCACCTCCTGCACGATCCGGGGCAGGAGCCGGGTCTTGAACCCGTCCGGGGTGGCGAAGGTGTTGCCGTGCATCGGGTCGCACAGCCAGATCACCGGGTGCCCGGCGGCCCGTACGGCCGCGGCGAGGGCGGGCAGCCGGCCGCCGATCCCGTCCGCGCCCATCCGGGTGATCAGGGTGAGCCGGCCCGCCTCCCGGCGCGGGTCGAGCCGTTCGCACAGGGCCAGCAGCTCACCGGTGGTCATCGTGGGGCCGACCTTGCAGGCCACCGGGTTGACGACCTGGGCGAGCAGCGTGACATGGGCCCCGTCGACCTGCCGGGTGCGCTCGCCGATCCACGGCCAGTGGGTGGACGACAGCCAGGCCCGGCCCGACGCCGAGCGGCGCACCAACGGCACCTCGTAGTCGAGCAGCAGGGCCTCGTGGCTGGTCCACACCTCCGGCGCGGGGCGCCGGTGCGCGCCCCGGTCGGCCCAGCCCAGGTACCGCAGGACGGCGTCGGCGAGCCGGTAGCCGGAGAGCATCCGGGTCGGATCGGGACGCCGGCGCTCCGGGGCGGGCTCCGGGCTGTTCACCATGTGCCCGCGATAGGCGGGCAGTTCGAGGTCACCGATCCGTTCGGTCGGCGCGGAGCGGGGCTTGGCGAACTGGCCGGCCAGCCGGCCGACCCGGAGCACCGGGCGGCCGGTGCCCTCCTCCATCCGGCCGGCGAGGAGGTCCAGCAGCTCCGACTTGCGGGCCACGTCGCCCGGGGTGCAGTCGGCGGGATCCTCCGCGCAGTCGCCCGCCTGCACCACCCGGGCCGCACCGGTGGCGACCTCGGCGAGCCGGGTGCGCAGCGCGAGCACCTCCTCGGCTTCGAGCAGCCCCGGGAGGGCGGCCAGTTGGCCGCGGACCCGGCGGGCCAGTCCCGCGTCCGGCCATGGGGGCTGCTGTGCCGCCGGACCCAGCTCCAGGTCGCACGCGGCGGTGACCGAGGCGTCCTCGGGTGGTGTACGAGTGAGCACGGTGATCTCCCGAAGCGGCGGGTACACACGGTCTGGTGGGAATCGGCGGCTGACTGCGCCTCAGTCTCAGGTCTCGTGCGCGGCGGGGCCAATGCCCGTCGGGGCACTGTGTCAGGTGAGGTGGTTCCGCATCAGGTCGGCCGTGGGCCGGTGTCCCGGGCCGGCGGCCGACCGCGGCCGCGCATTTCCGCAGTTTCCGTGCCGCCCGTCCGACTGGGTCATTCGGGCACCCGTCCGACTGGGTATTTCCGGTAACCCGTCCGACTGGGGAGAACAATACGGAGCGCCCGTGCCGCGGTGATCGACTCGCACACTTGTTGTCCTTCGAGTGCTTGTATAGCCTGGGGCCGAGATCTGCCAATTCAGCATGAGCCGGGGATCCGTCGGGGGAATCTCCCGAATCGAGTACCGCGTGGCGTACTTCCTGCGCGCGCCAGGTGTGCGGCGCGTCGGCCGGCCATCCCACCCTTTCGCTTTCTCCAGGTACACCCATACCCCACACGGACTCACTGGATGAGGGGGCACCAATGCGCTGGGAACAAGCTGCGGCCGCTCAGGTCGACAGCGTGGCCGAGGTCCTTTCGACACCGGAGCCGCCGGCGGTTCTGCCGGCCTGCACGATTCCCATTCGCATTCTGCGACACGGGGAAAATATCAGAACGCACGGGGAGAACCAGGAATACATCACCACACTCGCCCGGTCACCGGTCAAATTCCCGCCCATCTTCGTCCACCGCACGACGATGCGGATCCTGGACGGAATGCACCGGCTGAAGGCCGCGGAACTGCGCGGTGACCAGTCGATCGAGGTGGTCTTCTTCGACGGGGACGAGGAGGAGGCTTTCGTCGCCGCGGTGTCGTCCAACGCCCGGCACGGCATGCCCCTCTCCTTCGACGACCGCACCGCGGCGGCCACCCGCATCCTCAACTCGCGCCGGCACTGGCCGGACCGGGCGATCGCCTCGGTGACCGGGCTCGATCCGCGGACGGTGCGCGCGCTCCGCGGCCACCTGGAGGTCCCCGACTCCCCGCCGACCAACCTGGTCCGGCTGGACCGCAACCGCCCGTCGGCGGCGCCGCGGTACGCCGAGCTCCCCGGGACGGCGCCGGCACCGAAGCCCAGCACGCCGGTCCACCAGGTGGCGGCGGAATTCGAACTGGAACCGTGCACCGTCGTCGACGTGCTCAACCGGTTGCGCCGGAGCCTGCGGGAGGTGCCCGAGGCGCCGTGCGACACCGGGGCGCCGGGCCCGAACGGCGCCGGGGCACCGGGCCAGTCCGCGGCACTGCCCGCCCCGGCGGTGCCGGCCCCGCGCGCCCCGGACGACCCGACCCCCCTGCTGGGGCTCACCGGCTCGTCCGACCCGACGGAGCTCGTCCTCGACCGGGTTTGCGCCGAGCTGTTCGCCACGTTCACCCGGCGTGACCAGCGGTTGAGGGCCCGTCAGTACCTGCGGGGGCTCCTGGGCACGCCCGGCCGCAAGACCATCCGCAACATCGCGGCCTTCGTCGACGGCCCGGGGATCGATCAGCGGCTGCACCACTTCATCAGCGACTCCACCTGGGACTGGGAGCCCGTCCGCACCGCGCTCACCCGGTACGTGGCACGGACGATGGAGCCCGAGGCGTGGGTGATCCGCCCGGTGCTGATCCCCAAGGTGGGCCGGCAGTCCGTGGCGGTGAGCCGGCGGTTCGACCCGATCCGGGGAAAGGCCGTCAACGGGCAGCGGGCGGTCGGCGTCCTCGCGGTCTCCGAGACGGCGAGCACCCCGGTCAGCTGGCGCCTTCAGGTGCCCGAGGACTGGGTCGAGGACGCGCACCGGCGCCGGCGGGCGGGGATGCCCGACGACATCGGTGCGGAGTCCCTCGGCGAGTGCACGGCCCGCGCCCTGCTGCAGGTCCTGGCCCGCACCGGGGGCCCCGACCGGCCGGTGGTGCTCGACGGGCGCGCCATGGAACGCGCCCAGCTCCTGCGGCCGCTGCACGCCGCCGAGGTGCCCCTGTTCGTACGGATCTCGGCGACCCTGCCGTTGCAGATCAAGGACCCGGCGCTGACCGGGCGCCGCCCGCACGGGCCGCTCACCGCGCGCCGGATCGTCGAGGCGGCCAGGTTCCGCCGCCGGCCGGTCGACGGTCCCGATCCCGCGGTCGAGAAGGGCCACCTGATCACCACCGTCGATGTCCGGTGGCCCGCCGACGTCGAGCGGCCCCATCCGGGGGCGGAGGCGCCGCTGCGGCTGATCGCGGTCAGCCCGGTGGGGGAGAACGTGTGCGAAGAGCTGTGGCTGACGACGCTGACGACGGTGTCGGCCGCCACCGTGCTGAAACTGGCCCGGCTCGTGCGCCGGGTGGACCGGGACCTGGAATCCGTCTCCCGGAACGCCGGAATCTGGGATTTCAGCGGCCGGTCCTTTCCGGGCTGGCACCGGCACGTCACGCTCGCGTCCGTCGCCCATCTCGTGCGGCTGCTCGCCCGAACCGATTACCGCACAGACCTCGGGTGACACCGCCGCACCGGCACACCCTTGAAGCGCGCATTCCGACACCGTGAATTCCCGCACCGTGAATTCCGCATCGTGAATTCCCGCACCGCACGTTCCGACACCGGAAATCCTCAGACGGGGGAGCACATGCCTGGCCGGCCACACACCACGGACCTGCTCGTCATCGGCGGCGGAGTGACCGCGCTGTCGATCGCGTACCACTGCGCACGGGCGGACATCGACGTCGTCCTGCTCGGCCCGGACGCCGCAAAGACCGCGCCGGCTCCCCGCCCGGTGCGCACCTACCAGCCGGGGAAGGTCCACAACTCCGAGCTGACGGTGCGCAGCCTCGCGGACTACCGGGCGTTCGCCCCGGCCGGGGGCGCCGACCTGGTGCTCTCGGACGTCGGCTGGCTGGTGGTGGCGTCCGACCGGCAGGAGGCCGCCGCGCTGGAACGCGAGGCGGCGGCCCAGCGCGCCGTCGGCGTGGAACTGGAACCTTTGACCCCGGACCAGGCCCGCGCGCGCAATCCCTGGCTGGACCCGGCCGGCACCGAGTCCGCTATCTGGTGCCCGCAGTCCTACCTCCTCGACGTGGACACGGTGATGCGGGGCTACGCCGCCGGCGCGCGGGAACACGGCGCCCGGCTGCTGACCGGCCATAGGGTGACCGGGCTGGACGCGGGGAGCGGCCGCGTCACCACCGATCGCGGGGAGTTCGCCGCGGAGGCCGTCGTCCTCGCGGCCGAGGCCGGCAGCGGCCAACTCGCGGCCTCGGCCGGCCTGGAACTCCCGCTGTGGGCGCAGATCGCCGAGCTGTTCGGCACCGACCCGGTCCTCGCCGACGGCGAGCTCGACGTCCCCTTCACCGTGCACCCGGCGTCCGGGCTGAAGACACTGGGCACCGGCCGGTCCTTCCTGGTCGGTCTGGAGCGCGTCTCCCGGCAGGAGGGCATGCGGGAGGTGTGGCTCCGGGAGGCCGCCGAGGAGCTGGCCAGGCGGTACCCGAAGCTCGGGGGCGTCGGGCTGCACAGCGTGTGGACCGGGACGGTGGACGTCACCCCGGCCAGGACGCCCTGCATCGGCAGGGCGGGCGGCGCGCACGAGCGGATCCTGGTCGCGGCCGGGTACACCGGCCAGGACCTCGGCCAGGCACCCGCCACCGGCCGGATGATCCGCGACCTCCACCTCGGCCGCTCCCCCGGTGTCGACCTCACGCCGTTCGCGCCCACGCCGTCCGGACCCGGGCTTTGTCAGGTCGGCCCCGAAATACGACAAATCCGCCGCGGAACCCGGGAGACTGACAAACGCGATTGACAAACACAACCGAAAAACACGACTGACAAACCCGACTGACAAACACCGGGTTTACCGCCGAGATATCGACGTGACAAAGTCGAAAGCTTTTCGGGAGGTGCGACGGATTTCCCTACCCGGAGATTCCGGCCGCTGATAGCGTCCCAACGTCACTATCCGACGGCCCGCCGAACCTGTTGAACGCATGCGGGCATTGGAGGAACCGAGGAGAACGGAGTAGGAACAATGCGCCAGTTTGAGATCGCCTGGCCGTCGATCGACGCCAGGGTTCGCATCACCCTCGACGAAGGCCGCAACGCGCAACTCGTCGAGCCGCTCTGGGCCGCGCTGCCGTACCAGACCTTGCAAGGACACGCGCTCGTGGCCGGCGACTGCATCTACCACGTTCCGCCGGCGCACGACCTCCTGCACGCCGTGCCGGACCACAAGGTCGACCGCAAGATCCAGCCCAGCGGCACCGTCTTCTGTTCCGCGGTGCAGCACCTCACCATCAAGTACGGCGAGCTGACCGAGCCGATGCCCGCCGCGCCGATCGGTTCCGTCGTCCCGGAGGACCTCGACGCGCTGCCGAAGATCGGCCAGCTGGTCTGGGACTCGGTGCACGGCAACGGCGCCCCGATCCTCGCGCAGGTGCGGCGGGTGGACGGCGAGTCCGGCCACGGGGTGCGGCGCATGCCGGCGGAGTCCGTCCGGGCACGCGACCTGATCGAGCGGATCGCCGCGGAGACCGAGCGGGTCCTGATCGATCCGCCCGACGAACTGGTCGCCGCGCACGAGGGCCGCTTCGACACCGGTGCCGGGACCAAGGGCTCGGTCCTGACCACGCTGGTCTGCATCAACGGCGAGACCCGGCCGCTGGGTTACGTCTCCCACACCGGCCTGGTGCGGGCCGCCCGGCTGACCGACGCACCGCTGTCCGCCCTGGTCGAGATGGCCCGGATCCTCATCGTCAAGCCCACCGAATTCCTCGGCTACTGCGGGCTGAACACACTGTGGGACCTCACTCAGGAGGTGGTCTCCGTCATCGAGGAGAAGACCACCTCCAAGGAGGACTTCATCGCGCTGCTCTCCCACCTGGCCACCTACACCAACGCCCTCGGCTCCTGGAACCTGCAGCTGTTCCCGTGGGAGCTGGGGGGCGACACCTGGACGTTCCGTCCGACCACCGCGAGGAGTGCACATGCCTGACGGGAAGAACTCCGCCGAACTGCTGATCATCGGCGGCGGCGTGATCGGCGTGTCCATCGCCTACCACTGCGCCAAGGCCGGCATCGACGTGCTCCTGCTGGAGAGGGACCGCTTCGGCGAGGCCACCACGTCACAGACCGCGCGGGCGTTCCGCACCTACTTCCCGAAGAAGCCGTACGACTCCGAGCTGGCGGTCCGGAGCATGGCCGAGTTCAACGCGTTCGCGACGACGACGAACACCGACCTCGGGCTGAAGCACCTCGGGCTGCTCACGGTGCTGACCAGCCCCGAGCAGGCGGCCGAGATCGAGGCGCTGCTGCCGGCCCACCGCGAGGTGGGCGCCGACGTCCAGCTGCTCACCCCCGCCCAGGCCGTCGAGTACAACCCCTGGCTGGACGCCGGCACCTTCGAGGCGGCGGTCTGGTCCCCGGAGTGCTACCGCGTCAAGCCGGAAGCGATCGTCAAGGGGTACGCGGACGCGGCGACGAAGCTCGGCGCCCGCCTGCTGAGCGGCACCGAGGTGACCGGCATCGACGCCCGCAGCGGCCAGGTGACCACCACTGCGGGGGAGTTCACCGCGGACGCGATCGTCATCGCAGCCGGGCCGTGGGGTGGCGACGTCGCCAAGCTCGCCGGCATGGAGCTGCCGGTGTGGGGCCAGTTCGCCGAGCTGCTGTACACCGACCCGATCTCCGACACCGACACCGAGACGCCCTTCACCTTCCACCCCGTCTCCGGCCTGAAGACGATGGGCCGGGGCAAGGGCTTCCTGGTCGGCCTGGAGCGCATCTCCAAGCAGGAGGGCATGCGCGACATCTGGTTCGACGCGGCCGTCGAGGAGCTGCCGAAGTGGTACCCGAAGGCCGCGGGCGCCAAGCTGCACAGCGCCTGGACCGGGACCCTGGACGTCACCCCGACCAAGTCGGCGCTGATCGGCCGGGGCGAGGGCGCGCACGAGCGGATCCTGTTCGCGGCCGGCTTCACCGGTCACGGCCTGGCCCACGCGCCGACCGCCGGCCGGATCATCCGCGACCTGCACCGCGGCGTCACGCCGGAGGTCGACCTCACTCCCTTCTCCCTCGCCACCAACCTGGCGCACAAGCCGGCCTGAGTACGTTCCCGCGGCGGGGCGGCGGCACGGCCGCCCGCCCCTCCCCCAGCCGCGGGACGGCGTCGGCGGGGGCGGGCGCCCCCCCCCCCCCCCCCCCCCCCGTTTTAGCCGGGGTGAAGGGTCGGTGGGTAAATTAGTGGGGACCAACACAACCAGAGG